>NZ_CP118950.1:1800000-2048553 GCF_029024465.1 Lactococcus garvieae subsp. garvieae | reverse complement strand
ATTTTTCCTCTAATATATTAAAATTAAGTAGAACCTATTATATCATGTTGATAACTATTTATCCACCGCTGTTGAAAAAAAATACTAATTTTCCACAGAAGTGGATAACTATCCCCAAAATTGTGGATAATGTGGAGAAAAGAAAAGTTTTCCACAGGAATCAACAGCTATAACAAGCGATTCTAAACTTTTCCACAAAAAAGGAAAACAATATTTTTGTGAGTAAATCTTGGGATAAAAAATCCACAGTACATTTACTGTGGATTTTTTGTGAGTTTATTCAAGAGTTCTTCGAGTTGTTCCAGACTTTCAAAATGCAATTCTAATTTCCCATTTTGATGCTTATCATTATATGAAATTTTATTACTTACACCTAAACATCTTGCAAGTTCTTTTTCCTTTTCTTCTATATAAATGCTTTTTTTATTGCTCTTTTTTTTAGTGGGGACTTTTTGATAAATAATATCTTCAAGTTGGCGCACATTTAGTTTCTCTTCAATGATTTTATGAGCTAAGGAAACTTGTTTTTCCTTATTTTCTTCAGCAAGAAGTGTCCGGGCGTGAGCTAAACTGATTTTTTTATCTTCTAATAGAAGAAGTATTTCTTGAGGGAGTTTTAAAATTCTCAAGAGATTTGAAATATAGGAGCGAGATTTTCCGAGATGCTGAGCAACTTCCTCATGAGTCATCGCACTTTTTTCTATAATTTTTTTGATGCTTTCGGCTTCGTCTAATGGACTCATATCATCACGCTGTAAATTTTCCAAAATAGAGAGCACCATCATCTCATTATCAGAATAAGAACGAATAATCGCTGGTATCTTATCGATATTTGCCAATTTTGATGCACGCAAACGTCGTTCTCCTGCTAGAAGCTCGTATCCAAAGAGATTACTCTTACGAACAATGATGGGCTGAAGTACCCCATTGACTTCTATAGATTGAGATAACTCTTTTAATTTATTGTGATCGAAATGTCTACGTGGTTGATAAGGATTTTTACTAATATCTTCTATATTTAGCAGATAAATTTTTTCTTCCATGTGCTAATAATACCATAAAATGCCAAAAACGAGAATAAAATTTAAAAAAATATTGTTAAAGAACGTGACAACGGCGGGGTTTTCCGAACAAGGGTAAAAAAAGAAGTAAAAAACCACAGTTTATTCTTGACAGGGAGGGAGTAGTTTGATAGAATATAATAGTTGTCGCGAGAGAGCGTATCTCCCGTGAGAGCGATAGACCTTTGAAAACTGAATAAAGTAGAATGACTATATGCGAGAAGGGAACTTCTTGTATACCAACTGTCAATTCAATAATGAAAGACAAAACAACAGCCAGTTCATTTGATGAACTAAATTTAAATGAGAGTTTGATCCTGGCTCAGGACGAACGCTGGCGGCGTGCCTAATACATGCAAGTCGAGCGATGATTAAAGATAGCTTGCTATTTTTATGAAGAGCGGCGAACGGGTGAGTAACGCGTGGGAAATCTGCCGAGTAGCGGGGGACAACGTTTGGAAACGAACGCTAATACCGCATAACAATGAGAATCGCATGATTCTTATTTAAAAGAAGCAATTGCTTCACTACTTGATGATCCCGCGTTGTATTAGCTAGTTGGTAGTGTAAAGGACTACCAAGGCGATGATACATAGCCGACCTGAGAGGGTGATCGGCCACACTGGGACTGAGACACGGCCCAGACTCCTACGGGAGGCAGCAGTAGGGAATCTTCGGCAATGGGGGCAACCCTGACCGAGCAACGCCGCGTGAGTGAAGAAGGTTTTCGGATCGTAAAACTCTGTTGTTAGAGAAGAACGTTAAGTAGAGTGGAAAATTACTTAAGTGACGGTATCTAACCAGAAAGGGACGGCTAACTACGTGCCAGCAGCCGCGGTAATACGTAGGTCCCAAGCGTTGTCCGGATTTATTGGGCGTAAAGCGAGCGCAGGTGGTTTCTTAAGTCTGATGTAAAAGGCAGTGGCTCAACCATTGTGTGCATTGGAAACTGGGAGACTTGAGTGCAGGAGAGGAGAGTGGAATTCCATGTGTAGCGGTGAAATGCGTAGATATATGGAGGAACACCGGAGGCGAAAGCGGCTCTCTGGCCTGTAACTGACACTGAGGCTCGAAAGCGTGGGGAGCAAACAGGATTAGATACCCTGGTAGTCCACGCCGTAAACGATGAGTGCTAGCTGTAGGGAGCTATAAGTTCTCTGTAGCGCAGCTAACGCATTAAGCACTCCGCCTGGGGAGTACGACCGCAAGGTTGAAACTCAAAGGAATTGACGGGGGCCCGCACAAGCGGTGGAGCATGTGGTTTAATTCGAAGCAACGCGAAGAACCTTACCAGGTCTTGACATACTCGTGCTATCCTTAGAGATAAGGAGTTCCTTCGGGACACGGGATACAGGTGGTGCATGGTTGTCGTCAGCTCGTGTCGTGAGATGTTGGGTTAAGTCCCGCAACGAGCGCAACCCTTATTACTAGTTGCCATCATTAAGTTGGGCACTCTAGTGAGACTGCCGGTGATAAACCGGAGGAAGGTGGGGATGACGTCAAATCATCATGCCCCTTATGACCTGGGCTACACACGTGCTACAATGGATGGTACAACGAGTCGCCAACCCGCGAGGGTGCGCTAATCTCTTAAAACCATTCTCAGTTCGGATTGCAGGCTGCAACTCGCCTGCATGAAGTCGGAATCGCTAGTAATCGCGGATCAGCACGCCGCGGTGAATACGTTCCCGGGCCTTGTACACACCGCCCGTCACACCACGGAAGTTGGGAGTACCCAAAGTAGGTTGCCTAACCGCAAGGAGGGCGCTTCCTAAGGTAAGACCGATGACTGGGGTGAAGTCGTAACAAGGTAGCCGTATCGGAAGGTGCGGCTGGATCACCTCCTTTCTAAGGAATATAAAAAAAGATGTTGTTCTACTTTATTCAGTTTTGAGGGGTCTATAAAGACCAACAAGCAGTCTTTTGATGCAAGATAGAGAAGATTGCGTTGAGAGAAGGGGCCTTAGCTCAGCTGGGAGAGCGCCTGCTTTGCACGCAGGAGGTCAGCGGTTCGATCCCGCTAGGCTCCATAAGATACGGAAGTATCTGGTCAACGAAGACGTTAAAATAGGAATTGATCATTGAAAACTAAATAACAATATCTTATAACGATAAATAAACCGAGAAATGTTTTAAACATTTCTGTAAAGCTGCGAATTCTTTTAAAGAGTTCGAAAAAACTTATACTTGTTTTAATGGCAAAGTTAATAAGGGCGCACGGTGGATGCCTTGGCATTAAGAGCCGAAGAAGGACGTGACTAACGACGATATTCTAGGGGGAGCAGTAAGTACGCATTGATCCCTAGGTCTCCGAATGGGGAAACCCACTATGTTATGCATAGTATCCGTAAGTGAATACATAGCTTACGCGAAGGTAACGCAGAGAACTGAAACATCTAAGTACCTGCAGGAAGAGAAAGTAAAAACGATTTCCTAAGTAGCGGCGAGCGAACGGGAAACAGGCCAAACCAAGAAGCTTGCTTCTTGGGGTTGTAGGACTGCAACGTGGACTTAAAGTCTATAGAAGAATTACCTGGGAAGGTAAGCCAAAGAGAGTAATAGCCTCGTATTTGAAATAGACTTTATACCTAGCAGTATCCTGAGTAGGGCTGGACACGCGAAATCCAGTTTGAATCCGGGAGGACCATCTCCCAAGCCTAAATACTCCTTAATGACCGATAGTGAACCAGTACCGTGAGGGAAAGGTGAAAAGAACCCCGGGAGGGGAGTGAAATAGCACCTGAAACCGTGTGCCTACAAGAAGTTCGAGCCCGTCAATGGGTGAGAGCGTGCCTTTTGTAGAATGAACCGGCGAGTTACGTTATGATGCGAGGTTAAGCTGAAGAGGCGGAGCCGTAGCGAAAGCGAGTCTGAATAGGGCGCTTTAGTATCATGATGTAGACCCGAAACCTAGTGACCTATCCATGAGCAGGTTGAAGGTGCGGTAAGACGCACTGGAGGACCGAACCAGGACACGTTGAAAAGTGTTTGGATGACTTGTGGATAGCGGAGAAATTCCAAACGAACTGGGAGATAGCTGGTTCTCTCCGAAATAGCTTTAGGGCTAGCGTCGCAATTTAAGTGTATTGGAGGTAGAGCACTGTTTGGATGAGGGGCCCATCTCGGGTTACCAATTTCAGATAAACTCCGAATGCTAATACACATGTGCGGCAGTCAGACTGCGAGTGCTAAGATCCGTAGTCGAAAGGGAAACAGCCCAGACCACCAGCTAAGGTCCCAAAATATATGTTAAGTGGAAAAGGATGTGGGGTTGCACAGACAACTAGGATGTTAGCTCAGAAGCAGCTATCATTCAAAGAGTGCGTAATAGCTCACTAGTCGAGTGACCCTGCGCCGAAAATGTACCGGGGCTAAACATATTACCGAAGCTGTGGATTTAATATTAATTAAATGGTAGGAGAGCGTTGTAATCAGCGATGAAGGTATACCGTGAGGGGTGCTGGAGCGATTACAAGTGAGAATGCCGGTATGAGTAGCGCAAGATAAGTGAGAATCTTATCCACCGTAAGACTAAGGTTTCCAGGGGAAGGCTCGTCCGCCCTGGGTTAGTCGGGACCTAAGGCGAGGCCGAAAGGCGTAGTCGATGGACAACAGGTTGATATTCCTGTACTAGTATTGTTAGTGATGGAGGGACGCAGTAGGCTAAAGGGAGCCAGTTAATGGATTCTGGTCTAAGCAGTGAGGTGTGGAATGTGTCAAATGCATTTTCCTTTAACATTGAGCTGTGATGGGGAAGCAACTACGGTTGCGAAGCCCTTGATGTCACACTGCCAAGAAAATCTTCTAGCGTTTAATTCAATACTACCCGTACCGCAAACCGACACAGGTAGTCGAGGCGAGTAGCCTCAGGTGATCGAGAGAACTCTCGTTAAGGAACTCGGCAAAATGACCCCGTAACTTCGGGAGAAGGGGTGCTGTAGAAATACAGCCGCAGTGAAAAGATCCAAGCAACTGTTTATCAAAAACACAGCTCTCTGCTAAACCGCAAGGTGATGTATAGGGGGTGACGCCTGCCCGGTGCTGGAAGGTTAAGAGGAGGGGTTAGACATTAGTCGAAGCTCTGAATTGAAGCCCCAGTAAACGGCGGCCGTAACTATAACGGTCCTAAGGTAGCGAAATTCCTTGTCGGGTAAGTTCCGACCCGCACGAAAGGCGTAATGATTTGGATACTGTCTCAACGAGAGACTCGGTGAAATTTTAGTACCTGTGAAGATGCAGGTTACCCGCGACAGGACGGAAAGACCCCATGGAGCTTTACTGCAGATTGATATTGAGTACCTGTGAAGCATGTACAGGATAGGTAGGAGACTTTGACCTTGGGACGCTAGTTTCAAGTGAGTCGCTGTTGGGATACTACCCTTGCTTCATGGTTGCTCTAACCCACACGCATAATCGGCGTGGGAGACAGTGTCTGTCGGGCAGTTTGACTGGGGCGGTCGCCTCCTAAAGAGTAACGGAGGCGCCCAAAGGTTCCCTCAACATGGTTGGAAATCATGTGTAGAGTGTAAAGGTATAAGGGAGCTTGACTGCGAGAGCTACAACTCGAGCAGGTAGGAAACTAGGGCTTAGTGATCCGGTGGTACCGCATGGAAGGGCCATCGCTCAACGGATAAAAGCTACCCTGGGGATAACAGGCTTATCTCCCCCAAGAGTTCACATCGACGGGGAGGTTTGGCACCTCGATGTCGGCTCGTCGCATCCTGGGGCTGTAGTCGGTCCCAAGGGTTGGGCTGTTCGCCCATTAAAGCGGCACGCGAGCTGGGTTCAGAACGTCGTGAGACAGTTCGGTCCCTATCCGTCGCGGGCGTAGGAAATTTGAGAGGATCTGCCCTTAGTACGAGAGGACCGGGGTGGACTTACCGCTGGTGTACCAGTTGTTCCGCCAGGAGCACCGCTGGGTAGCTATGTAGGGAAGGGATAAGCGCTGAAAGCATCTAAGTGCGAAGCCCACCTCAAGATGAGATTTCCCATTCTTTATGAATTAAGAGCCCTGAGAGATGATCAGGTTGATAGGCTGGAAGTGGAAGTCCTGCGAGGGATGGAGCGGACCAGTACTAATAGCTCGAGGACTTTACCAAGTAATAGAACATATGAGTTTAGCTTTACTTATTTATCAAGAGATTGTTATTTAGTTTTGAGTGTTCAATACATTCAGACCATGATTTGGTATTCATTGCATAGGAGATACACCTGTTCCCATGTCGAACACAGAAGTTAAGTCCTATTACGCCGGAAGTAGTTGGGGGTTGCCCCCTGTGAGATATGGTAAATGCCAAGTTTATATGGTCCGTTGGTCAAGGGGTTAAGACACCGCCTTTTCACGGCGGTAACACGGGTTCGAATCCCGTACGGACTATATTCTCAATTCCCGATTTATGATCGGGTTTTGTTTTATGCGGATTAGCTCAGTTGGTAGAGCGCACGACTGTTAATCGTGTTGTCGTCGGTTCGAGCCCGACATCCGCAGTCAAGTAAATCAGCCTGTGGCTGTTTTTTTTGTTGTGTTATAATAGTAGGTACTGAAGGAAGTAATATACTATGCAAAAACGTTATACCACGTGGAATGAATATTTAAGAGGGACTTTTGGAGAAAAAATTTTTAAGGTTCCCATTGATGCTGGATTTGACTGTCCCAATCGGGATGGAACTGTTGCACATGGCGGCTGTACATTTTGTACTGTTTCTGGTTCTGGAGATTTGATATTGGAGCCTGATGCGCCAATCGCTGAGCAATTTCGGGTTGAAGTTGAAGCTTTCCATAAAAAATGGCCTGGTGTAAAAAAATATATCGCCTACTTTCAAAACTTCACCAATACGCACGCCCCAGTCGAAGTTTTACGTGAACGTTTTGAGGAAGCTGTAAACCAGCCCGATGTTGTAGGGATCTCTATTGGAACACGTCCTGATTGTCTTCCGCCAGAAGTGGTGGATTATCTGGCAGAACTTAATACGCGTATGGAAGTTTGGATTGACTTGGGCCTTCAAACGACATTTGAAAAGACAAGTGATTTAATTAACAGAGCACATGATTATCAAACTTATACGGATGCTGTGGCTCGTTTACGTGAGCATGACATTAATGTGTGTGTCCATTTGATTAATGGATTACCTGGTGAAACGCATGAAATGATGTTAGAGAATGTACGCCGTATGATTTTGGATTCGGATATTCAGGGCGTAAAACTTCATTTATTGCATTTAATGAAAAATACACGAATGCAACGTGATTACCATGATGGACGTTTACAACTCTTGTCTCAAGAAGAATATGTGAATATTATCTGTGATCAGCTCGAGATGATACCTAAAGAAATTGTTATTCATCGTCTCACAGGAGATGCACCACGTGAGGCTTTGATTGGCCCAATGTGGTCTTTAAATAAGTGGGAAGTCTTGAATGCGATTGATCGTGAAATGGAGCGCCGGGGCTCTGTTCAAGGCTGTAAAAATATTAGAGAAGTGGAGTCAATTACCTATGCTTAGACCAATTGAGATGGCACATCAAATGTTATCTAAAACAATTAAGCCGGGTGATGTGGTCATTGATGCTACAATGGGGAACGGTTGGGATACAGCCTTTCTTGCCAGCCTGACGGATAAGGTCTATGCCTTTGATGTGCAAAAGGAAGCCTTTCTTGCCACGCAAGCTTTATTGCAAGACAAAAACCTAGAAGCCAAGCTAATCTTAGACGGCCATGAAAGTATTGATAAATATGTCACGGATGGCGTAAAAGCTGCTATTTTTAACTTAGGTTATTTGCCTCGGACAGACAAATCGATTATTACTCGGCCAAGTACCACTCTAAGAGCTTTAGATATCCTAAAAGAAAAACTTCTTCCTCATGGGCAGATTATGCTTGTTGTTTATTACGGACACGAAGGCGGTCAAAGTGAAAAAGATGCTGTTCTTGCTTGGGCAAGTGGTCTTCCCCAAGCACAATGGCATGTAATGAAATATGAGCCTCTGAACCAGATTCATACACCACCTTTTTTGATTTGTATTGAAAAGCGATAAAACACGCATTCGCGTGTTTTATTTTTTTCCTCTTCTATATTTTGTTAGAATAAAAGTGTGATAAAAATGAGTTAAAAATAAACTTTTAAAAGCATGAAAAAGAGTTAGAACTTTTTACCAGTATTTTAAGCATAATGGACGAACTATTAATGCAAATTTAAAACAGTACGTTAAAAACCATATTAAATTAAAAAACAGATAAGAAGAATGCGTTGAAATTTATTTATAATAATGTTAAAATAAGAAGATTTTTAGTTAATATTTATTTTGGAGGCTGAAATGGAAGGAATTTTACTAGCTCTCGTCCCAATGTTCGCATGGGGATCCATTGGTTTTGTATCAAATAAAATTGGTGGAACAGCAAAACAACAAACTTTGGGGATGACTTTTGGAGCTTTTGTCTTTGCTCTGATAGTATTTCTTATCCGTCAACCTCAATTAAGTTTTCCTATTTTTCTTATTGGTTTTATTGGTGGCTTTATATGGGCAATTGGTCAAAGTGGACAGTTTCACTCTATGAAATATCTCGGCGTATCCGTAGCTGGTCCCTTATCTGCGGGTTCCCAACTCGTTTTGGCAGCGCTGATCGGTGTCTTTATTTTCCATGAGTGGACCCAAAATATTCAATATACATTAGGATTTATTGCTATTGTAGCTTTAATTATTGGCTTTTATTTTTCAGCGAAAAGAGATCCCGAAAATACCATTGCGGTAGAAAAGCATCATTATGTTAGAGGTTTGATTTGTTTAGCTTACTCAACTTTAGCTTATGTATCTTATGTGTTTTTGTTTAATAATTTATCTGCTCTCTGGTTTAATATTCATTTTGATACGTTAACAATTATTTTTCCAATGTCAATCGGAATGGTTGTAGGGGCTTTTGTCCTTTCTGGTGGTGATATAAAAATGGAAGCAGTTGTTTTTAAAAATATTTCTGTCGGACTAATGTGGGGCGTAGGTAATGTCTTCATGTTGCTCGCGGCTTCCCTGGCAGGAAATGCTATTGCTTTTTCCTTCTCACAATTAGGAGTAATCATTTCAACAATTGGTGGTATTCTCTTTTTAGGGGAGAAAAAAACAAAGAAGGAATTAGCCTACATTATAATAGGGACAGTATTGTTTATTCTTGGAGCAATCTTACTGGCTATTGTCAAAGCAAAAGGTATCAATAATTGATGTACTGAAGAAATCTAAAGATATGATAGTAGAGGAGTGATATGAACATTTTTCGTAAAAGAGTAGTTCAAGAAAAAAGTGAAATGAAACGTACTCTTAATTCGATGGACTTAACTTTATTAGGTCTAGGATCAATGGTAGGAGCAGGTATTTTTACCTTTACTGGTGTCGGTGTAGCTTTGATTGCTGGGCCTTCACTTATTATATCCATTATTATTGCGGGGGTTGCTGTAGGGTTGTCCGCTCTGATTTTTGCGGAGTTTGCTTCACGTGTCCCCAGCCGAGGTGGGCCTTATGGCTATATTTATGCTGTTTTTGGGGAATTTCCGGCTTGGATTGTAGGCTGGCTTTTGGCAATTGAATTTTTTACAACAATCTCAATCGTTGCAAAGTCATGGAGTGGGTATTTCAAAGGCTTGCTGCATTTGCAACTTCCTTCTAGATTAGACGGCTCCTTCGGCCATACTTCCGGTTTTTCTATTGATTTAATTCCAATGTTGGTAGTGGCTGCAATAACGGTGATGATTTTCTTAAACACGCGAACAGTGTCCCATTTGAATAATACTCTCGTCGTTTTAAAGTTTTCAGCCTTAATTGTCTTTATTATTGTTGGCCTTTTTTATCTGGAACCTGCAAACTGGTCTAATTTTGCGCCTTTTGGCTTGGGTTCCTTAATTGGGGGTCAATCAGGTATCTTACCAGGTGCTTCGATGCTATTTATTGCCTTTATTGGTTACGAAACAGTGTCGACAGCGGTAGATGAGGCTGAAAATCCCCGCCGAAATATTCCTTATGGCGTGATCAGTTCACTTTTTGTTGCGGTAGTCTTTTATGTTATTGTGACATTGGTGCTTACAGGAACGGTGCCTTATTATAAGTTAAATGTCACAAATTCTATTGCATTTGCTCTTGCTTACCTTGGAGTTGAATGGGCAGCGACTTACATTTCTGTTATAGCGGTGGTTACGTTACTCAGTGTTGCTCTCACTATGTCTTACGCCTTGTCACGCTTACTTTACTCTATGAGTCGTGACGGACTTTTACCCCCAAAGCTCAGTAAAATTTCAACTAAGCACCAAACACCAATTAATGCAACGCTTGTCATTGGGGGTGTTTCCATGTTGATAGCCGGTTTTGTTCCGATGTCCTCTCTCAGTCAGTTTTTGAGTTTATCTACATTGTTGTATCTGATTGTATTAGCTCTTGGTTTGTTAAAGCTACGTAAAGAACAAGGGGTGCCACAACCCCATGAGTTTAAAACCCCACTCGTCCCTTTACTCCCTATCTTATCAATCATTGTCAATGGCTTTTTGATTGTACACTATCATACACAAGTGTGGCTTTTTCTTCTCCTTTTACTTATGTTTGCAGCTGGGTTCTACTTTACTTACAGTTATCGTCATTCTAAGCTAGAAAACTCTATAAATTAAAAAAAACTTTCTTGCATGCAAGAAAGTTTTTTTATTAGAGTTTTTCGTTTACAAAACGGACGAATTTATTCCACATCACGACAAAGACATTCGCACGTTCTACGTCTGTCTTAGCTGTAAGAGGAAAATGATAACCTGAAAATCCTGGAAGATAACCGAGTTTATCTTTTTGTGTAGCCGTAGCCTGAACTAACTCTTCTCCTTTTTTGACGGGGGCTTCAATATTTGTTTTAGGGTCAAGATCAAAGGTGATCTCCATTGCATTCATGTCTGCCGTACCATTTTTTAAGGGAACAACAGCGGAGAAGTTGTCTTTAGCTATAAGATCAATACTGTTTTTCTTTCCATCTCGTACGGGAAGTTTAGGGAAATCGCTGAGTTGCTCATCCTTACTAAGAATATCTGCATTTGTCCAAGAAGCATAGACTTGATTCATAAGATCATTAGTGAGTGTAAAAGGTGTTGAATTATCTACAGAAGGGTCTTTAGCTTCTAAAATAACGGTAATGATACGGAAACCATTTTGAACTGTTGTAGCAGCAAAGCAGTCAACATAAAATGAAGTTGAACCAGTTTTAAGACCATCTACACCGGCGCGTGTTGTTGTAAAACCAGGCAACATTTGGTTCGTATTTGCTAAGGTAGTTTCAGATTGCCCTCCTTTATCAAAAGGAAGTTCTGTCTTTTCGGTGATTTTCAATATTTCGGGATAATCTTTGAGGAGATGTGTACACATAATGGCAACATCTTGAGCACTCATTGTATTAGCATCATTTTCAGTAGAGCCCGGATAAATATTTTTACCGAGTTCACTATTTGGGAGGCCAGAAGAAGTATAAATTTTAGCATCTGTAATGCCCCACTCTTTCAATTGGGCCATCATCATATCAACAAATTTCGGTTCTGAACCACCGATTTTTTCTGCCAAAGCTATAGCAGCGGAGTTAGCTGAAGGTAAAAGCAAGGCATTAAGTAAATCTTTAACCGTGACTTCAGTTCCCTCAGCAAGTGGGATATTACTTGCGTTACTATTCATTGTTAAATTATAGGCATAGTCAGAAATAGGTACTTTTGTATCCCAAGCAATTTTTTTCTCGTCGACACTCTTATAAACCAAGTAGGCCGTTAAAAGTTTAGTGATTGAGGCGATGCGCGTGCTTGAATCCGTTGCGTTTTGGCTATAAAGGATTTTGCCACTATTTGCATCCACGGCAATAGAGGATTTTGCATCCACAGAAAAATCTGCAGCTTGAGCATTTATAGTCGCCAAAGGAGAGAATAAAAGCAGTAAGGAAAGGAAAGTGATCAAGATTTTTTTCATGGTTCTATTTTATCATACCAGAGAAATAAGGTCTAATGTATTTCAAAAATAATTAGTGTTAAATTCACACGGAGAGATGCTTGAACAGCAAATCGAAGGTTTCACGTAAAACATGACGCATCTTTTAAAAAAAGCCACGCAAATATTTGTTATTTTTAAAGAAGTAAATGAAGTTTACAGTATTAGTAAACTTCATTTACAACATTTCTTTTCACCCTTTTGATAGAGGCATGCAAGAAATATTTGCTAGACATTCCCTTCTTTTTAATATATCATGATGGGGCAAGAAAGGAGTAAAGATGAAGTTAGCCACTGTTTTAGTAGAGGAACGGAAGAAAAAAGGAGAAACGCAGCAAAAGGTCGCTGATACACTCTATATTTCGAGACAATCCCTTTCCAACTGGGAGAACGGGAAAAACTTCCCAGATGTTCCGATGCTTATAGAACTAAGTAATTATTATGATTTTTCACTTGATATTATTAAAGGAGACGCCCAGTTTATGAAGCAAGTCAAGAAAGATTATGAGTTAATCAATACGAAGAAAGCGAACAGGAAGTATTCTATACTATTGATTATATTGACCAGCCTTATCTTACTCTTATCATTATTACTCCTTCCCCTATCACAGAACAATATAACATTGCTTAACAGTATTACAGTACTCATCTTCCTCCTTTGCATTCTCCTTTTACATGTAACTGTAAGCTTTAATAAACTTGCTTATCAGCATTATAAAGGAATATCGGATTCTCCCCTTTGGGTACCAAAAGCATTCGGTTACGGCCTTAGTATTAATCCTTATAACAAGATAGGACGTATACTGACCATTGTTCTCTTAATTTTTTTAGACCTTTTATTTATTGGCTTGATTATCGCCATTTTGCTTTTTGGTTATCCTGCGACATCATTTATTCACTCATACAGGTATTAGGGCACTTAAGAGCGCGTGACAGTATAGAAAATGTAAGAATTTTTGTAAAGAAATACTTTTCTCTAAAATATGCAAAATAAAGTTGACAGGGTGTTTAAATTTTGATATGATAATAAACGGTACTTTTTATATTTGGTCCTAATAAGGAGAACTTGTATAAGTTGCCAAACTTCTTGTCAGAACTTGGATTAAGCGACCATATACTGACATTCCAACTTTATAAAAAAACAGAAAGGATTGTTTATTCGTTTTATTTCGCTTTGCGGTTCTCCGTAAATAAAAGGGATAAGCAGACAGAAAAATGCCTACTATTAACCAATTGGTGCGTAAAGGTCGTCACTCTAAAGTGGAAAAATCTAACTCACCTGCATTGAACATCGGCTATAACAGTCGTAAAAAACTCCAAACTAAAGTAGCAAGCCCACAAAAACGTGGTGTTGCAACTCGTGTTGGAACAATGACTCCGAAAAAACCTAACTCAGCGCTCCGTAAATTCGCTCGTGTACGTTTGTCTAACCTTATCGAGGTTACAGCATACATCCCAGGTATCGGTCACAACTTGCAAGAACACAGTGTTGTTCTTCTTCGTGGTGGTCGTGTAAAAGACTTGCCAGGGGTACGTTACCACATCGTTCGTGGTGCACTCGATACAGCTGGTGTAACAGATCGTAAACAAAGCCGTTCTAAATACGGTACTAAAAAACCAAAAGCGTAATTGAAAGGAGATAAGAAGAATGCGTAAAAATCGTGCCCCAAAACGTGAAGTTTTGGCAGATCCAATGTACAACTCAGTAGTAGTAACACGTCTTATCAACCGCGTTATGCTTGATGGTAAACGTGGCGTTTCTACAAATATCGTTTACGGAGCCTTCAAACAAATTGAAGAAGCTACTGGAAACAACCCACTTGAAGTTTTCGAAACAGCTATGGAAAATATCATGCCTGTTCTTGAAGTTCGCGCTCGTCGTGTTGGTGGTTCTAACTATCAAGTCCCAGTTGAAGTTCGTCCAGAACGTCGTACAACTCTCGGACTCCGTTGGTTGGTAACAATCGCTCGTAACCGTGGTGAACACACTATGCAAGATCGTCTTGCAAAAGAAATTCTTGATGCTGCAAACAACACAGGTGCTGCAGTTAAGAAACGTGAAGACACACACAAAATGGCAGAAGCAAACCGTGCGTTCGCTCACTTCCGTTGGTAAGAAAATGGCCTTTGGTCGTTATATTAGAAAAAACTTGACTTTAGGGTCAAGTTTTTTTGTTTTCAAAGATAAGAAAATAAAAAAATATACACATTTACATAACAAAAATATGAGAAAAAAGCTACAAAAAACACTTAAACACCTTGCAGATTTGATGAATTTGTAGTAAAATAAGGCGAAAACACTTTCAAACTTAAGGAGTATATTACACAATATGAAAAAATTGTCTAAAACCGCCTATGGCGGTGTCGCAGGGAAAGATTATCTCCCTTATGAAGATGGACGCAAAAAGAGTGCTGGCAACCCAGTTGTAATTGTTATTGGTATTATTTTGGCTATTCTTTTCGCAGCATCTACTGCCTATTCAGGAATGCGTGCTGGTTTAACAGTAGCTGCAGGTATCCCAGGGGCTATTCTTGGTTCAGGACTTTTGTCAATTTTTATCCGTAAAAATAACTTCCTGATGAAGAACATCCTACAGTCGATGGCAACTGGTGGTGAGTCAATCGCCTCAGGTCTTATCTTTGTCTTGCCAGCAGTTATCCTTATTGGACAACAAGTCTCTTTCTTTGAAGGTGTAATTGTTGGTGTTTCTGCGGTTCTTGTTTCTCTTGGTATTTTGTCATTTGTTCAAGACTACCTCTTAGTTGAAGAACATGGCACACTTGTTTATCCAGAAGCGATGGCTATTTCGGAAACACTTGTTGCTTCTTCAACAGGTGGTAACTCGCTTAAATATATGGGTATCGGTTTTGGTGTTGGTGGACTTATTACTGCATTCACTTCAGCAGTTTTTGGTGTTGTGAACAACGTTGTAAGCTATACAAACGAAACTTTCTACAAATGGAAACTTGAGATTGAAGTAAACCCAATGCTTGCTGCTATCGGATTTATTGTTGGACTTGAAGTTGCGGTAATGATGTTTGCTGGTTCAATCCTTGCTAACTTTGGTATCGCTCCATTGATTGGTTACTTCTCAGAAATGGCTGGAAACGGTCATCACGTTTGGAATGACCCATCTACTCCAATCCAAGCTATGAATTTTGCTGCTATCTCAGGATCATATGTTAAATACATTGGTGCAGGGATGATGATTTCTGGTGGTATGATTGGGGCAATCCGTCTTATTCCAACCATCATTAATTCTGTTAAAGCAACACTCGATGGTCGTAAAAATGCCGAAGCTGGAGAACGTGATTCACTTGGTATCTTCGCTATCCTTATTGGTATTGTTGCAACATTTGTTGTTGGCTTCATTATCTCTGGCGGAAACATTGCCATGACTTTCCTTGCTGGTATTCTTTCAATCGTTCTTTCAATGTTGTTCATCATCGTTGCAGGACGTTTGACAGGTACAATCGGTACATCTAACTTACCAGTATCTGGTATGACAATTGCTTCACTTGTTATCTTGACTCTTGTTTTCTTGACAATGGGTTGGACATCAAGTGCAGACCTTAAATCACTCTTGCTCTTCGGTACATTCATCGTTGTAGCGATTTCTGTAGCTGGTGGTTACACACAAGCTCAAAAAGTTACCTTCATCACTGGTGGTAACAAATATGAAGTACGTCGTTTCTTCCTTGTTGCTGCTGTTCTTGGTGTTGTAGTGGTTACAGGTGTTATCGTATTACTTCGTGATCAATTAGCCTTGACGGGTGATGCAGCTCAATTCGCCTTACCACAAGCAAACTTGATGGCAACTTTGACTGATGGTATCATCGGTGGAGAGCTTCCATGGCATATGATTATTGCTGGTATCGTGTTCGGTATTATCCTTTACATGATTAAAGTTCCAGTTATGACATTTGCGATTGGTTTCTACCTTCCAATTTCAACAACATCAATTATTCTTATTGGTGCTTTGGTACGTATTTTGGTAGAAGTTCTTGGTAAAAAAGATACAGAAGCTGTTCAAGAAGAACGTATGTCCTCAGGTGTCTCTTTATCGTCAGGTTTAGTTGCCGGTGCATCAATTATTGGTCTGTTGGGTATTATCCTTCAAGTTTCAGGAGTCGTAACTCCTGGAACACCTACGGGATTTGTAGGTTCTAATGCCATGGCTTGGGTGCTTATGGTCATCTTAATCATTGCGATCGTAGCACCATTGATGTCAATCAAGAAAGCTCCGGCTGCTGAGAAGTCAGATGAGTAATAAAAAGAAAAAAGATGATATTTCAGATGAAAATCTGAATATGGTTTTCCGAAAAAAAGATAAAGTGCTATTTGAATGGCATGAGGGTCGAATTCGGATTTATAAAGATCAAAAGCATTGGACACAAAATCTTATGCGTAAAATGGGGGCGAAAATACCTCAACGTACGTACATGTCTTTGGATGAATATGGTACACTTGTTTTTAGCATGATCGATGGTAAAACAACTGTAAAGGAAATAGGAGAAGCACTGAGTGCGCAGCATGAGGAGGCCTCTCAACAACTCTATGAGCGTCTTTTCCTGTACCTTAATCATTTAGAATCTGTCGAAAGGTGGATTGAGATTGTTGAAAAAGGAGAATAGTCTCCTTTTTCTTTTTTGACAACTCTTTTTGAAGATAAAGCAAGTCACTTTGAAAAAAGCTTAAATTTTATTTAAAAATAGTTGAAAGATAAAAATAGAACTATAAAAACCTTGATTATTATGATATAATGGGGTGTAAAACTAAAAATTAATTAGGAGAAAACTATGGCTCGCGAATTTTCACTTGAAAATACTCGTAATATCGGTATCATGGCTCACGTCGATGCCGGTAAAACAACTACCACTGAACGTGTCCTTTACTATACTGGTAAAATTCACAAAATCGGTGAAACTCACGAAGGTGCATCACAAATGGACTGGATGGAGCAAGAACAAGAACGTGGTATCACTATCACTTCTGCTGCGACAACTGCCCAATGGAAAGGCAACCGTGTAAACATTATTGATACACCAGGTCACGTGGACTTCACAATCGAAGTACAACGTTCACTCCGTGTTCTTGACGGTGCAGTAACTGTACTTGATGCTCAATCAGGTGTTGAACCTCAAACTGAAACAGTTTGGCGTCAAGCAACTGACTATGGAGTTCCACGTATCGTTTTTGCTAATAAAATGGATAAAATCGGTGCTGATTTCTTCTACTCACTTTCTACATTGCATGATCGTTTGGGCGCTAACGCTCATCCAATCCAAATTCCAATCGGAGCTGAAGAAGACTTCGTTGGTATCATTGACTTGGTAACTATGCGTGCAGAAATCTATACTAACGACCTTGGTACAGATATCCGTGACGAAGAAATCCCAGCAGAATACATGGAACAAGCTGAAGAATGGCGTACAAAACTCATCGAAGCTATCGCTGAAACAGACGAAGACTTGATGGAAAAATACTTTGCAGGTGAAGAAATCACTGAAGCAGAGTTGAAAGCTGCTATTCGTAAAGCAACAATCAACGTTGAATTCTACCCAATGCTTGCAGGTTCTGCCTTCAAGAACAAAGGTGTTCAAATGATGCTTGATGCAGTTATTGATTACCTCCCAAGTCCATTGGATATCCCTGCAATCAAGGGTGTTAACCCAGAAACAGACGAAGAAGACGAACGCCCAGCATCTGATGATGCTCCATTTGCGGCTCTTGCCTTCAAGATCATGACTGACCCATTCGTTGGACGTCTTTCATTCTTCCGTGTTTACTCAGGTACATTGGATGCTGGTTCATACGTTTTGAATACTTCTAAAGGTAAACGCGAACGTATCGGACGTATCCTCCAAATGCATGCCAATACACGTCAAGAAATCCAAACAGTTTATGCTGGTGATATCGCCGCTGCTGTTGGTTTGAAAAACACTACAACTGGTGACTCATTGACAGATGAAAAAGCTAAAATCATCCTTGAATCAATTGAAGTTCCAGAACCAGTTATCCAATTGATGGTTGAACCTAAAACTAAAGCTGACCAAGATAAGATGGGTGTTGCCCTTCAAAAATTGGCTGAAGAAGATCCAACTTTCCGTGTTGAAACAAACCCAGAAACTGGTGAAACAGTTATCTCTGGTATGGGTGAACTTCACTTGGACGTTCTTGTTGACCGTATGAAACGTGAATTCAAAGTTGAAGCAAACGTTGGTGCGCCTCAAGTTGCTTACCGTGAAACATTCCGCGCTGGAACTTCAGCACGTGGATTCTTCAAACGTCAATCAGGTGGTAAAGGTCAATACGGTGACGTATGGATCGAATTCACACCAAACGAAGAAGGTGCTGGTTTCGAATTTGAAAATGCTATCGTCGGTGGTGTGGTTCCACGTGAATTCGTACCAGCCGTTGAAAAAGGTTTGGTAGAAACTATGGCTAACGGTGTCCTTGCTGGTTACCCAATGGTTGATATTAAAGCTAAACTTTACGATGGTTCATATCACGATGTCGATTCATCAGAAACTGCCTTCAAGGTTGCGGCTTCACTCGCTATGAAAGAAGCTGCTAAGACTGCACAACCTGCAATCCTTGAACCAATGATGAAAGTTGTCATCACAGTTCCTGAAGAAAACCTCGGAGATGTTATGGGTCACGTAACAGCTCGTCGTGGACGTGTAAACAGCATGGAAGCACATGGTAAATCACAAATCGTTAACGCATTTGTACCACTTGCTGAAATGTTTGGTTATGCAACTACTCTTCGTTCATCTTCACAAGGTCGTGGTACATTCATGATGACATTTGACCACTACGAAGATGTACCTAAATCAGTACAAGAAGAAATCATCAAGAAAAACGGTCGCAGTGGCGATTCTGAATAATCTTTGATTATTTCAACGAATAAAAAGCAATATCTTTAAGGTATTGCTTTTTTTATTTTTAAATTATTCGAGCATATCTTCTAGACGCTGTAATTTTTATGTTTGAATTTGACTCCTTTGCTTGATTGTTCGGTTTTTCTACGTTATAATTAAACCAATAAAAAGAAAAGGGTGATAAATATGAAAAGAAACGAACGTTTAGTGGACTTTACTAATTTTTTATTAAACAGACCCAATAGAATGTTGAACCTGAACGAAATTAGTAAACGTTATGAAGTAGCCAAATCCTCTATTTCTGAAGACCTTGTTTTTATTAAACGGGTCTTTGAAGATCAAAACATTGGAATTGTCGAAACTTTTCCTGGAAGTTTAGGAGGCGTACGTTTTACACCCTATATATCTGATGAAGTTTCTCGGGACCGTGCCTTGGAGCTTGCCGAGCTTTTGCGTGAAGAAAATCGTATTTTACCTGGAGGTTATATATATCTTTCTGACATTCTAGGTCACCCTGCTAATCTAAAAAAAATTGGCCAAATTATTGCACATGAGTATTGTGATAAACAAATTGATGTTGTGATGACGATTGCGACAAAGGGAATTCCGATTGCACAGTCTGTAGCGGAAATTTTAGATGTTCCTTTTGTTATTGTCCGACGTGACCCCAAAGTTACAGAAGGGGCAACTTTAAACGTGAATTATATGTCAGGTTCAAGCAGCCGTGTTGAAAATATGACACTTTCTAAGCGGAGTTTATCGATTGGTCAAAGTGTATTGATTGTAGACGATTTTATGAAGGGTGCAGGAACAATTAATGGCATGAAGAGTCTTGTTCACGAATTTGATTGCTTCTTGTCTGGTGTTGCTGTCTTTCTGGAAGGGCCTTTCAAGGGAGAGCGTTTGGTCGATGACTATAAATCAATCCTCAAGGTGGATCAGATAGATGTTGCCCAGCGGACGATTGAAGTAGAGCTAGGTAATATATTTGAAGAGAAATAAAGCAAACAACCAGAGTGTTGTAGATCTAAGTTTTGATATTGTATTGTTGCTAAAGTCGCTCTTTGCCTTGGGCGAAGTTCTGGGTGGTATTTTTCTTTTCTTTATTACACCTGAGCGTATGTCGGGTATTGTGGGCTGGTTTACTCGAGGAGAATTAAAAGAAGACCCGAGTGATTTTATAGCTCACCTTTTATTAAACTTGGGGCATCATTTTACTGTGAGTACACAATATCTCGCCGCTATTTATCTTCTAGTACATGGTTTAATCAAGCTTGTAACGCTGTTACTTTTATGGAAAAAGATTCTTTGGGCGTATCCCTTATCGATTTTTGTTTTTTTAGGCTTTATTATTTACCAAATGATAGAGTATTCACAGCATCATTCTAATTTTATGCTCTTTGTATCGGTTTTTGATGTTTTGCTGATTGTCCTTACCTCCTTAGAATATAAAAATATGAAAAAAGCTTTGTCTAGATAGACAAAGCTTTTTTATTAGTTAAGGGTAGAAATTTTATTAATTGGCCACACACGGAACATGGTCCGTCCAACAATATCAGAACGCTTAAAGGTTCCGACTGCTCGACTGTCTCTCGACACGATACGGTTGTCCCCTAAGAGAAGGTATTCTCCCTCAGGTACTTTAATCGTAAAGGTTGGATTGCCTGTTGCATCCGTTGTAAAGGCTTGAGCTTGTTGCGCCAGTTGAACAAAGAAAGCGCGGTTGGCTTCAGAGAGTTCGGAAGTTAAAGCGTAATTTTGATAAGTCTTTTCGAGTTCATTATTAGAAAGCTGTTTTTTAAAGTCTGCCAAATAAGGCTCATCAGTTTTCTTCCCATTAATATAAAGTTGATCTTTATCAAATTTAATTTCATCACCAGGCATACCAACGACACGTTTTACAACGTCTTTTGTTTCGGTTTGCCCATTTACTGTTTCTGTTTCTTTAGCAACTACGATATCAAAGCGGTTAATACTTGCAGTTTTGATAAGAACAAGACGTTGTTTATCAGCTAAGTTTGGATCCATTGAATGACCATCAACAACGACAAGTGACCAGATAAAGATACGTGAGAGGATTGCGATGGTGATAATTGCGAGAAAGATGCCCCATTCTTTGATGAAACGTGTGAAGGCATTCGTTTGTTTAGTTTGTGTGGTATTTTCCATATTTAACTTTCTATATTTGAGCTATGTTTATTGCTTTCTTAGTATTAGCAAAATGTAATTTTGCATATTTTTTCAAGGACTCACGACCGTTTTGACGGATGAGTTTTGCAGCTACTTGGTCAGAAGCTGCTCCGGCGCCACTTGGTAACGTATAACCTGCTTCTAGAGAAAGTGCTTTGAGACTTTCTAGAAAGAGGTAGCGGGCGATAATAGAGCTGCAGGCAACGGCTAAGAACTGGTCTTCAGCTTTAGGTAAAAGTGTAACTTTACCGTTCACTCTATTTTGCTCGGCGAATAAATATTTTTGATAATTTTTTTCAGTCGTAAAGGCATCAACAATGATGTATTCAATACTTTCCGAAACCCGTTTTTCGAGGAGATAAATAGCTTGGTTATGTAAGGCTACTTTGATACTTACAGCATTATAACCTGAATCAATGACTTGGTTATATTTTGTGGGCTCAACAATCAAAGGCACATGTGTGATATTCTCTATTAATTGAGGCGCGATTTGATAGATTTTTTCATCGGTGACTTTTTTAGAATCGGCAACACCGAGCTTCTTTAATAAAAGAACATCTTCAGCATTGACAAAACTTGCCACAACGACTAAGGGACCAAAATAAGAACCATTGCCGACTTCATCGGTACCGATGATGTTCTCTTGTTGCTGTGGACGTGATGAAGCAGCATGCCCAAATTGTTGAGCGATACGTTCAGCATCTTCCCCTTGAAAGACAACTTTTCCTGATGTATAGACAGAAATAGTAGCTTTGGGTAGCTTTGCATAAAAAACAATATATTGGTTCTTGGATGCTTTCTTATATTTGTCGAACTTAAGAAAAAGTTTATCTAACATTTTGGAGTCTAAAGTAAGAACTACATTCATGGTAATAGTTTAACATAAAAGCAAAAAAATTAAAAATGAATCTTGACAAGACTTGACATATGTGGTATTATGATAAACGGTATTGTTTACCCCATTTTTGTGGCCCCGGAAACCCAAAAATATTTGCAGGACTCTTACACCTGCCGTAAACAAATTCTAAGTAAAGGAAACTTAACCCAAATGATGAAAACAACATTCATGGCTAACGCTTCAAACGTTGACCGTAAATGGTACGTGGTTGACGCAACTGATGTACCTCTTGGTCGTTTGTCAGCTGTAGTTGCTAGCGTACTTCGCGGTAAAAACAAACCAACTTTCACTCCTCACACAGATACAGGTGATTTCGTTATCGTTATCAATGCTGATAAAGTAAAACTTACTGGTAAAAAAGCAACTGATAAAGTTTACTACCGTCACAGCCTTCACCCAGGTGGATTGAAATCAATCACTGCTGGTGAACTCCGTGAGAAAAACGCTGTACGTTTGATTGAAAAATCAGTTAAAGGTATGCTTCCACACAACACTCTTGGTCGTGCTCAAGGCATGAAACTTAAAGTGTTTGTTGGTGGTGAACACACACACGCAGCACAAAAACCTGAAGTTCTTGATATTTCAGGTCTTATCTAAGGAGGGAACGCACTAAATGGCACAAGTACAATATGCTGGCACAGGACGCCGTAAAAATTCAGTTGCTCGTGTACGTCTCGTACCCGGCACAGGTAAAATCGTAATTAACAAACGTGATGTAGAAGACTACATCCCACAAGCAGCACTTCGCCTTGTTATCAACCAACCATTTGCAGCTACACAAACTGAAGGTAGCTACGACACACTCGTAAACGTAAACGGTGGTGGTGTATCAGGTCAATCAGGAGCTATCCGTCACGGTATCGCTCGTGCATTGCTTGAAGTGGATCCAGACTTCCGTGGTGCTTTGAAACGCGCTGGCTTGCTTACACGTGATGCTCGTATGGTTGAACGTAAAAAAGCTGGTCTTAAGAAAGCCCGTAAAGCTTCACAATTCTCAAAACGTTAATCAGAACCGCTCTGTATCAACGTTTGTGGACATTTCTGGTGCAATCTTGGTGCAATTTGGCTTGTTAAAGCAGTTGTATCAAGGGGTTCCAGACACACAAATTATTCTGATAAAGAATTCAAAAAATCTAAAGCATCGGCATCTTGCTGGTGCTTTTTTTCTGGCATTAAAGTCAGATAATAGTTCATCGTCGTTTGGATATTAGAATGTCCTAATCGCTGACTAATATAATCTATTGAAATCTTATCGCTTGAAAATAAAAATGAAGCATGAGTATCACGCAAACCGTGAAAAGTTGTCTTTGATAATCCTAAGCGGTTTAATAATCGTGAAAGTTTTGCAGATTGTTGGAAGCCATCAGGGTCAAAAATATATCCATTTTCTTTGCACGGAACAGTTTTGAGAAGTTCCATGACATCATGATTGATAGTGATTTTTCTTCGTGATTTCTTTGTTTTTAACTCAGTATCTTTTGAGGTGGGACTGATGGATTCACGAATAAGAATAGCATTATCTTCAATGTAGTCGGGGCGTAAACCAAGCAGTTCTCCACGTCTAGCTCCAGTTTCTAAAGCAAGAAGTACCATAATTTCAAACTCATTCTTATGCGCTCGTATCAAATATTGTCTTAAAATTTTCATTTCTGTGATTGATAAGGCAATATTTTTCTTTTCGGAAACTTTACCACGAGTTTTAATCAACTTTCCAAAATCGGTAGCCAAAAGCCCGTGTCCGTATGCGTAACTTAGAGCAGTTCTGATTTTCAAGAGAACTTCGGTAGTTGTTTTTCTTGAGTGATTTTCTGCATACTCATCAATTTTAGATTGTACAAGCAAATCATCAAGCGCAGAAATTTTTGTGTCTCCAAATAATTTTTTTACAATCGGAATAACATGGAGATAATTCTGATAAGTTGTTTCACGAACATCATTTTTCTTGACGGTTTTAACCCAATTTTCAAAGTACTTTGAGAAAGTCTGATTCCGTTTTGAAAGGTCGATTCCGATATTCTTGGCAAGCTCATTTTCGAGCGCCCATTTTTTAGCATCCTCCTTGTTGTCAAAAGATTTTGTGATTCTGGCATTATTGCCATATTTTGATGTGGAAACAGTGACACGCCACTTTTTTCCACGTTTTGTTATTTGTGCCATATTATTCAGCTTTCTAATTAAAAAGTTGATAGCAGGCAAATGAATACAAGATTATTGTACTTGAAATCTGCGAAACTATCAACATTCGTATTAACTCACAAAGTGAGATTCAATAAATTTTTTAAGTTCCTCAATCGTGAAACGCTCTTGTGTTCCAACCATGAAGCGCTTTAAGGTATTGTCAGAACGGATATATTTATCAAAAGATTTAGGGTCAATTCCAATAAATTTTGAAGCTTGCTCACGATTGAGTAAATAAGGATAATTACTTTCCATTGATTTCCTCCTCATTTTCTTTACTCTCTCTTATGTTATATCGCTTAGAATCCAGATAAATCTTGAAAAAGTAGCTTTTATCAAAGACATATAGAAGTAAATCAGGAAACTGTTCTGCGATTAAATCTGTGAAGTCCGCAAATTCTCTTAAGCCAGAATCACGCATGACTTCATAAACTTGTTTGAGCAAGTCAGGGTTGTTTTCTGCTAAGAATTTTTCCAATTCAAAACCACATCCCGTTTCAATATCTTCAACGTTGTAGAGTGTCTTTTCTGGATTTTCCGCATGAATAAAGTAATCATACATACCTTTTGGGCTCATCACAACTTCAACATGGGCGGGAGTATTAAGTTTTTCAGTCAATAAATCTGAAACTTGTGTATAGCTTTTTAGACTCTCAAAGAATAATGCACCATGTTTGTGCGCTTTTTTAAATTCACCTGTTGTTTTGTTCACGTCCTTATCATGCCAAGGACTAAGTACGTAAGGAACGTGAAGTTCATCAAGCACCTCAAGATAATCTTCTGGTGCGCTTTCTTTGTACAATAGGAATGCCCATTTATTTGAGCGCTGTTCTTTTCTCTGTGTCATTTCAACACCTCCTATTACTCAGGAGATTATTGTTCTATTTTCGGAATCGTGATTATTGATTATTGGTTTAATGGGGTCGTAGTAGCCCATTAAACCAAAAGAAAAGTGGCGTTTGCGGTTTTCACTTTGTGAACCGCAACGCCACCCGTCTTATCGTTTAGTGCCAATCAACCACATTTTATTTTTTACTCGATTTGGAGCTGAGAAATAATAATCAGGATTTCGACTTGCAACTTCCTCTTTGATTTGAGCTTCCATTTCTTTGAGTAGCTTTTGTGCCTGTTGCGTGTGAGGAACTTTGAGATAGAGAATGATGTTCTCGTTGCTAATATCTATCACACCTTTGTGAACTGCTTTGTTAAAAGTTTTGAAAATAGGATTAAAAGAAGTAATTTTTTGATTTTCGGCTGTCTTTTCAGAATGTTCACTTTGAACTAAAAAGTGTCGGAGCTTAAACGTTTGAAAAACAGACTTGAAATAATTCAAGAAAGTATCTTCTCGTAGTCGTGAGAATAATTCAATGCCTAGCAACAGAAATAATAGAATCAAAGTAGCTGTTGCAAGCATCTCAATATACCGCAAAATCTGAAGCGTCCATTCTCTGATTTCTTGAGTTAATATTACTTTTGATAGCATATCATTCTTGTCAAATAAGAAGTGTGTCCACTTGAAAGCAACGATAGATAAACTTTCAACACCTGCTAAAATGAACAGATTCAAAATCAAGTTAAAGGTTTTGATGAAGTAAGTTTTTTTCATAGGATGCCTTTCTTTGTATAGTAAGTTGGACAGAGCAAGGGTAAAACAGCATAGGGATGCTCGTTATCAATAACCATAATCAAGCCCGTTCCTACTCCAACGGGAATAACAATTCCATCAGGGTCAAGGTCAGGAAAAAGAAATTGTACTGTTTTACTATTGATGTTTCCAATTTGAATTAAAACATTTAATTGTTCCCGAACGCTGACAGGAATTGAATTGTAGTCAAAACGCTGTGAAACCAAGAGTAAGTGGACTTTTGTAGCTCGTCCAAGGAGTGCAATTTGAGATAAGAGGGAGAAGAAGGAATCTTTGATGTTCTTGTTTGTCCCCTCAGACAAAGCCAAAACTTCATCAATAACCACAGTCAGATGAGTAAATTTGTGTTCGGGGTTATCATAAAGAATGTTTTGTCGCTGATAAATGAGCTGTAAGCAACCACTTAATGCTTCATTGATTTGAGAAACAAAATCAGATTTGGAACGATTTTGCTTGGGGTGGATAACTTTAATACCATTGAGCCTTGCCCATCTTGACGGTGTATCAAACTTAGGGTCAATAATGATGAGGTCTGAAATTGGTTTGAGCATGGATAAAAAGTAGGTCAAGGCGTAAGATTTTCCTGAACCACTATTTCCAGCAATCGCAATCGAGGTCACTTTTTCATAATCAATCACTAGATTTTCCATGATAGGAAGTGTTGTTCCAATATTAGAAGTTGAAAATTGTTCTAAATCGGAAATGACTAACCGCTTTGAAATCCCCTTTTTCCAAGGGAAATAAAGTCCACGTTGAGTATGTATATCGTCTGTTTCAAAGGGGACAAAATAGGCTGAATTTTGCTTCAACAACGTATAGCGAGGGTACAACGCAGCGTTCGCAATCAAGAAAATTTTTTGATAGAGTTCATTATCAATGATATAGCCCGAAGGCAAGCGGGGAATGAATAAGAATCCATTTTCCCCGACTTTACAATCGAAACTTTGCGTGTAACTTGTTTCGCCTTGAATTTGTGAACCAAGCGCCATGTTCAGACTCTGTAACAAGTACTGTTCGAGTTGTTTATCTGTCATTATTTCACTTCCTTAATCTCATTGGCACGGAAGTAGATGTTGTAACTGACTTCACAGGCTTGAAGGTCATCAAAGGTAATCACCGCCAAGTAGGGTGGAAGTTTAATTTGATGCTCGAACTTTACTTCAAATGGTGGTAATCCAGCTTGAGTAAACCAAGCTTTATAGGCAATGACCTCATCTGTCCGTTTGTTATCTTCAAATTTGAATTGCGCTTCAAGTTCAAGGCTCAAAGAATGAATCGGTTTTGAGGCGTCTAAGATATTGTTTGCCAGTTCAGGAGTATAGCCTCCTGTGCGTTTTTGAAATTTTGCTTTCATGGTGTAAATCC
Source organism: Lactococcus garvieae subsp. garvieae (assembly GCF_029024465.1). Taxonomy (NCBI): domain Bacteria; kingdom Bacillati; phylum Bacillota; class Bacilli; order Lactobacillales; family Streptococcaceae; genus Lactococcus; species Lactococcus garvieae. Next base: position 2,021,350 of record NZ_CP118950.1, on the reverse strand, counting down.
TTTCTTGTTAAAAATTTTTTGAGTTGGCTCAGTTTAAAGTCAGGAGCTAGACTTTATCAGATGAAGAACATACTTTCCACCTCCTCTATTACTCAGGAGAAAAAACGAGGATTTTCGGAATCCTCGCTTAAAAATTATTTGAGAAGTGATTTGAGGTGTTCTAAATCCTTCGTAAAGTGCGATTTGACAGTCTTATCATTCATTTTGACTTCTTTTGAAATTTTGCTATAAGGCTTTTTATCAAGTAATCTTCCTAATAAAATTTGTTGCTCTACTTCATCAAAAGCTTGAATCGCGATAAAAGGATTGATTTGTTCAGTCTGTGCTTCTATTTGAAGAAGTGTTTCCAAAGGGTCAAGAGAAAAATCTGGAATCGTGTCCCCAAGTTCAATTTTAAGATTGTCTGTTGTTCCGATATTCCAGTTGGTGCTTAGTAATCCGTAGGCTCTATCTTTGCGCTCAAGATTATCAAGTGGTTGGTCGAGCAGACGAAGCACCTTATCCCAATCTCCACGTTTGGCGGCTTGTTCAATCAAATCATCCCGTTTGTCTTCTACTTTGCTCATGCTGTTTCCTTTCGTCCGAGGACAGAAAGAAACAAGCTCAGAGTTCGACAAAAAAGCACATCAAAACAACGGAGAATCAGAATAGCGAGTAAATGACTGATGTCATTTCACTATTTGTTTCAATCCGTCCATTTTGATGCGCATCATTTTGGACTATTTTTATTTACAAGTTACCTTGCATAACCATATTTTACTAAAGCCAGAAAAGGATTCCTATGACTTGTCAGGTCAATTTTAAAAGGCTTGGTTGAGCTGTTTTGAATTCATATATGTGTGATAATACAGCTATGTTTTGCTCAATAATTGACTTGTAAAGTCAATCTGAGAATAAAAAATTTTAAGTTTTTTTAATTAAACCCTGCTTGCGCTATTCATGGTATAATAGGAATAATAAATATTTGACAAGGAGTGTTAGAATGGTACAATCGTTCAGCACAGCACAGCACAGCACAGCACAGCACAGCACAGCACAGCACAGCACAGCACAGCACAGCACAGCACAGCACAGCACAGCACAGCACAGCACAGCACAGCACAGCACAGCACAGCACAGCACAGCACAGCACAGGTAGTTTCTACCCTTTTTCGGTGTGTTCAAAAAACGCCATCAAATTTGACGGCGTTTTTGCGTGCTCAGAAAGCGGGTGTGTAATTGGCTAATCAAAATTTATCTAATGCTAAAAAGGCAAAAAATGACGAATTTTACACACAATGGGTGGATATTGAAAAAGAGATGAATGCTTATCTGGAGTACAATCCCGATGTATTTAGAAACAAGACCATTCTCCTTCCTTGTGATGACCCTGAATGGAGCAATTTTACTAAGTATTTTGCACAGAATTTCATGAATTTTGGTCTGAAAAAACTAATTTCAACCAGCTATGCCCAAGATAGTAAGTTGATTAAAACACCGATTCAGCTGTCACTTTTTGAAATGGAATCGCCAAAGTTTGATGAAACTAAGTCACATGCTAATGGCAAGATTTTCACGTTGGAGCGTAAAGATGTGACAGGCGATGGTAAGATTGATATTGAAGACCTTGAATTTGAATATCTGACAGGTGATGGTGATTTTCGTACTGATGAGGTCTGTAAGTTACGTGATGAGGCGGATATTGTTATCACAAATCCGCCATTCTCGCTCTTTAGAGAGTTTTTAGCTTGGGTTATGGAAGCAGACAAAAAATTCTGTGTGATAGGAAATCAAAATGCAATTACATACAAAGAAATTTTCCCTTACATTTTAAATAATAAAATCTGGTTGGGGACATCAATGAATGGTTCTAATCGCTGGTTTGGGGTTTCTGATGAGTATGAATTTAGTTCAAATGCAAAACATAGGATAGTTAATGGACAGCATCAAATATTTGTGAATTCTGTGGTTTGGTTTACCAACTTAGAGCATGGGCGGCGACATGAATTACTTTCGCTAATGAGTATGGAAGATAACTTGAAGTTCTCTAAGATTAAATTCGTTAGAGAAAATGGTTATCCTCAATATGATAACTATGAAGCTATAGAAGTTCCAAATTATAAAGCAATACCTAATGATTATGAAGGAATAATGGGAGTTCCCATTACCTTTCTACATCATTATAATCCAGAACAATTTGAAATTGTTGGTAGCGATGCATATAACGCTACACCACCAACCAAGATTTATAAAAGAAAAGAGAAAGTTGTTGACGGAAAAAGAAGTAAGTCTAAGACTGGTACGATGGGGTGTGTTATAAGGAAGGAAGAATTTGGTTCGGGAACCTACTTTGATGTTGGTTACCCTGTACAAGCAGTCTACAAAAGAATTTTCATTAGGAGGAAGTGATGAAAGAAGGGGAGTACCTAAAAACACGCTTAGATGACCAACTAAATTGGTATGATAAAAAGAGCCAGCGTTACAAGAAAGCATACTTATTCTCACGAATTACATCAATAATATTAGCGATACTCATTCCTCTCTTTTCTGGACTAGCGAAAGATTTTGGCTGGTGGATTTTTAATTTAATTGCAGTGATTGGTGCAGTTATTGCATTGATTGAAGGGGTCAGTTCTTTATTGAAATACCAAGAAAATTGGATTAGTTATCGGACAATAGCAGAAACTCTGAAACATGAGAAGTATATGTTTTTAACAAAAACGGGTGTATATAAAGACGTTGAAAGTCCCTTTACTGACTTGGTGGAACGCGTGGAAACAATTATATCAAGCGAAAATGTCAACTGGGCGAATTTACAGCAAAATGAGAAAGGAAAAAAATAATGAGTAAATCAAAAGTATTTATTTCTTTTCGGATGTCAGATAGCTCTGATTATAAAGATAGACTGTCTAAGAAGTTTGAAGAACTTGATTATGTTATCAATAAATCTGAAGATGTTGATAGAGGGAATTTGTCAGAAGACACGATTCAAAAATATTTGTACGAGAAACTTGCTGACTCTAGCTTGACAGTGGTTATTCTATCTCCAGAAGCGGTTGATTATCGGCGAGATTGGTTTAATAATATTGACGATTGGTTATACGATGAACTTCGATATTCTTTGGAGGATAGGAGTGGTAATCGCACAAATGGCGCGATTGCACTTTATACTCCAGAAGCTAAATCCCAAGTAATTGCACGAGAAACAGAGGAAGTGACCACGATTGCTGATTTTTCAAATCTTGTTCGTAAGAATATGCTTAATGTCAAATCAGAATATAAATATTGTCCAACGGATGGCTATTATAATTCTCTAAAAGACAATTATATCTCTCTAGTAGCTTTTGACACTTTCATGAATTCGCCTAAAACATATATTGATTCTGCACTTGAAAAACGTGACAGGCTTAATCAATTTAATTTAACGAAAAGGATGAGCTGATATGGAAACGACACGGAAAACATACACAATTTCCGAGATTTGTGATGGATTTATTTATAATGAACTTGAAGGTAAAGGACTTTTTGGATTGGCTGGAAAATTAACTATTCAGCCGGAATATCAACGTAGTTATATATATGCTGACGGAAAAAGAGACATTGCAGTTATTGAGTCAATTTTGAAGGGATACCCATTAGGATTGGTTTATTTCAATAAAGTTGATAGTGAGTGTTTTGAAGTCTTAGATGGGCAGCAACGGATTACATCCTTTGGTAGATTCGTTAAGGGGAAATTTGCTATTAAAGATACCAACGGGATGCAACAGTATTTTAGTGGCTTAGCTCAAAATTTGCAAGACAAGATTTTACAAACTGAGATTCTGGTTTATGAGTGCGAAGGAACAGAAAGTGAAATCAAAGAATGGTTTAAAACCATTAACATTGTTGGCGTTCCATTAAATGACCAAGAACTGCTAAATGCTGTTTATTCTGGTCCCTTTGTTACGCTTGCTAAAGCAGAATTTTCAAATACACAGAATGCAAATGTTCAAAAATGGAGTGCTTACGTGTCAGGAACTATCAATCGTCAAGATTATCTTAAAACAGCACTGAAGTGGGTTTCAAAAGATAATATTAGTGATTATATGAGTGCTCATAGGAAGAATACGAATATCACAGAATTAAAAGGTTACTTTACAAGCGTCATTGACTGGATTTCTAGTGTTTTTACTGATGTTGAAACAGAAATGCGTGGACTTGATTGGGGGAATTTGTATGAAACATATTATACTCAGGCGTACAATCCAACGGCAATTTCCATCCGAGTCCATGAACTATATGGTGACTCTTATGTCAAAGATAAAAAAGGGATTTTTGAATATATCTTAGGTAAAGAACAAGATAAAAAGTTATTGAACGTGCGTGTGTTTGACGAAGCGACTAAGAAATCAGTATATGCTAAACAAACTGCGGTAGCTAAAGAAAAAGGAGTTTCAAATTGCTCCTACTGTGAAATTGGACATGATGCCAAGAGTACGAAAATTTGGGCGTTCAAGGACATGGATGCTGACCATGTTTCGGCATGGAGCAAAGGTGGCGTTACTGATATATCTAACTGTGAAATGCTTTGTAAGTCGCATAATCGTGCGAAGGGAAATAAGTGAGGGTTTTAAGTCCTTTATTTGAGTAAGACAGGTGGGTAATGGCTTCCTTTAAAAAATATATAAAAAAGAAATTTTATAATCAACTTTATGAGGCAAGCTCTAGATTTGTAGTTGCAAACAAAAAGGATTTAGGATTTTATCTGGGATGGGTAGAAGTTGATGATATTGAGATTAAAAGTATATATATTAACAGTACTTCTCCAAAAGAGATTGAGTTTGATGTTATTATAATTTGCGACATTTCTATGAAAAAATGGAGTGAGTCTTATGAGGGGGAATTGGCGAATAGGTGGCTTAGGGTAAAATGTTATGGGGAGTTGAATGCGGGAGTAAAAAAATTCAAAATCAAGCAAATCTTGCAATATGAAAAAGGTTCAAATAATGAGTTCAAAAATCCAATGTCTGATGAGTTAGTACCTTTCATCTGGAAAAATGATTTGGAAAAAGTTGCAGAAGATTTTTTGAGAAGACATTATCCGCTTGCTTTGGAAGTTCCACAGGCAATTAACCCCTATCAGCTAGCCACAAACATGGGACTTGAGATATTGAAAAAAGAAATTACTCCTGACTGCTCAATCTTTGGACAAATCTATTTTCAAGACTCTCCTGATAGCGAGATAAAAGCAGGTACAGTTCTTATAGATTCTAACCTTGAAAATATCAGAAATTTGGGAGTAGTGAACAATACTATTGTTCATGAGTGTGTACACTGGGGTAAGCACAGACAAGCTTTTGAGTTGGAAAGAGCCTATCAGCAGGATTTATCAAATATCTCAACAGCACTTTCAGTAGAGCAAAAATCCTCAAAAACAAGTGCAACAGATTGGATGGAGTGGCACACACAGACTTTGACTCCTAAAATCATGATGCCAAGGAAAATGTTTAAGCAGGAAGCGGAAGCTGTCATCAAGCACTTGGTTGAACGAAGTGATTCAAAAGATGAACTTGATGTTATTGAAAAAGCGATTGATGAACTAGCTCATTTTTTTGAAGTTTCAAGACTTTCCGCAAAAATTCGACTGGTTGAACTTGGTTATGATGAAGCAATAGGCGCCTTTAACTTTATAGATGGTGTTTATGTTCCCACACATTCATGGGAAAAGGGGTTCCTTAAAAACAATCAAACTTTTTCTGTAGGTGTGATAGATGCAGGATTACAGCTTCTTTTTCATCCTGAATTAAAGAAAAACGTTGAAAGTGGAGCATTAATTTTTGTAGAATCTCACTATTGTTTGAATGAACCTAAATATATTTCTCATGATGTTTTCGGGAATCCGTTTTTAACTCCTTATGCTCGGCATCATATGGATGAGTGCTGTATTGTCTTTGAAATTTCTGCAAAAGTCAAGGCTGGGAATCAAGCTTTATCATTGAGTTTAGTTCTCAACAGAGATAAGCAATCTGACATTCAGTTTAATATCAGCTGTCCTGATGAGAATAATGTTACGGTTGAGGAAAGAGCCGACTATATCGCAACTCATGCTCAAGATGTGATGGACTTGTTAGCAAATTTTCCAAGTAATCTTGGGGAAACTCTAAAAGCTTTGATGAAATGGCGAGAAATTTCGGTTGAGAAATTAGCTGAGGATTCCCAGTTAGATGTTGCAAGTATTTCGAGAATAAGAAGCGGAAAAAGAGAAAATCCGACACTTAAATCTGTCATTGCACTTTGTGTAGGAATGAAGCTTCCACCAATTCTTAGCCACAAATTGATTGAAAATGCGGGTTATATTTTACGTTTTTCAAATCAGGAACAAATGCTTTATGAAATTATCTTAGATGGTTGTGGATCATTAGATATTTATGCTTGTAATGAACTGCTGATTAGAAAAGGATTTGAACCTCTTGTCATAGAAAAATAAAAATCAGTTTATTGAAATAATGAACTGATTAGATGTATTCAATTTCTGCTATCTTGGTGCAAGTCTGGTGCATTCCTATTCCAAAACTATCAATTCTTATCCATATCTATCATTTTCTAAAAATATAGAATGGCTCAACTGTAAGGATAGAGAAGGATATAAAAGTGCTAATATCAAACCTTTGGCGCTCAAAACGTTAATCTGTTTCAGATATACCAACGTTTTGGACTATTATTTGGTGGAGAATGGTGTAAAATTCACTTTTTTCTATCCATATAAAAATAAAAGACACCCGTATTTTACGGGTGTCTTTTTCATATTTTTCGTAGGGCTGCATTTAAGTAATCGTGGTCTTATGGTCAGTATTCAATTGTCTTGATCTTCTTATTTGACTCTAAAAGAGCCATCAGGGATGCAAGTTCATAAGTTTTGGGTAATCTTAAATATAGATTCGTTTTCAAAGAATTATTTGATTTTTTTTCGACTTTTATACTCAGGATTTCGACATGCTCATTTTTCAGTTGTTTTTGTAGCTTGTGAAGACCTTCAAAGTCTTCTAATTGAACGATAAGATGATTGCTTGTTGCTGATTTTATCCACCGATAATTTTGATGTAAAATAATTTGAAAAAGTAAAATGAGTAAAGTAGCTACAATACCTATAAAATATAATCCAGAACCAATAGCCATCCCAATACCAGAAGTTGCCCAAACTCCAGCAGCGGTGGTTAAGCCTCTAACGGATTGATTGTGAACAAAAATCAATCCTGCCCCTAAGAAACCAATTCCGCTTACAATTTGAGCAGCTATTCTGGAAGGATCAAAATTGACCCCATGGGTACTAATGATGTCCATAAAGCCGTATTTTGAGACAATAATCATCAAGGCAGCACTCAAAGCTACAATTAAATGCGTGCGTGTGCCAGCATTTTTATAACGGCTATTTCTTTCATAACCAATGGCATAGCCACAAATTCCTGCTAATATTAGTCGAATCAACCAATCCAGTTGTGTTAAGAAAGTAATTTGCATAAAAATTCCTCCTTGTCCTTTAAAACTTATCTTACATTATAGCGCTGTTTTTATGAAAAAAACAGTATCTTTCATAAAAATGAATAACCGATAATAGACTAAACTTCTATTGGTATGTTTCGATAGAAATGAAGATTCCAATCGTTTTTATTTTAAATTTTTACACAATAGAATATTAATGTCTAGCTGACGTTTAATATTCCCTTAATTTTGGTATAATTGGATGAACAATATTATTTTATAGAGGATTATTTAGGGAGAAATATTTTATGTCACTTGCGACAATTTATAGCTTTATTGGAACACTGATAACGATTAACACGGTGCTTGCCCTTGTGACGATTTTTCGTAAACCGAGGTCTATTGCCAGTATTTTGGCTTGGTTTATGTTCTTAGTTTTTTTACCAGGTGTTGGATTCCTTGGTTATCTTTTCTTAGGACGAGGGCTGGATCGCACAACAACGCGACGTTTTGAAGAAGAAAATAAATATAACCTGTCCATTCTTGGCCAAAGAGTTCATGAAAACAATGAAAAATTTGGACCAAAAGACATGACACCGCACGAAAAATTACTTAAAAGATATTTTAATAATATGGAACGTACCCCGCTTTGTCGTGGGAACACCGTGAAATTTTATCTCAATGGCGAAGATAAATTTTCAGCCTTATTTGAAGATATAAAAAATGCTAAAGACAATATTCATGTGGAATACTATGCATTTTTTAATGATAAAATTGGGACCGCTTTTCGCGATCATTTGATTGCGAAAGCTAAAGAAGGTGTTGAAGTGAGAGTGGTTTACGACCCATGGGGAGGAAAAACCAAAAAAGATTTCTTTAAACCTTTAGAGGAAGCCGGAGGAAAAGTTACAGCCTTTATCACCTCACGTAATGCGCTAATGAAAACACGACTGAACTATCATTTACATCGTAAAATAGTAGTGATAGATGGTCAAATTGGCTGGACTGGTGGTTTTAATGTTGGTGATCAATATATATACAACAGTAAAAAGTTTGGCTTCTGGCGTGATACACATGGCAGAATCGTTGGTACAGCAGCTTTCGGTCTTCAGGAAACATTTATTCGAGATTGGAATGTTTCAGTTAAAGATCCTCGAGAGAAACTTGAACGAAGAGATACATATTTTGTAGTACCAGAAGAAGAGGGAAACATTGATATTCAGATTGTGGCTAACGGTCCAGAAAATGATAATAAAACCTTAAGAACAGGTTTTATTAAAATGATTATGGATGCTGAAGACTATATCTGGCTTCAATCGCCTTATTTGATACCTGATGACTCGATGATAACGGCACTTGTAGCCGCGGCGAATTCTGGTGTGGACGTAAGAATAATGATTCCCGATATGCCTGACCATCCTTTTATTTTTAGAGCAACGCAATATTACGCAAATTATCTGCATAAACAAGGTGTAAAAATATACAATTATACAAATGGCTTTATACATTCTAAAACTCTTGTAATGGATGGGAAATTAGGCGTTTTTGGTACAACTAATCAAGATATACGCAGTTACGAATTAAATTTTGAGATAAGTGCTTTTTGCTATGATGAAGGAGTAGCAGAAGAGATGAGAAAGACTTTTGAGGCAGACTTAAAAGATTCAAGCCTCCTTACTGATGAAGAAATTGCTCAACAATCTCTCTGGCTTAAAATCAAGCAAAACTTTTCGCGATTACTGAGTCCAATATTATAGAACTAAAAAATCAGACACTAGGTGTCTGATTTTTTTAGTGTTAAAGAACGTGACAACGGCGGGGTTTTCCGAACAAGGGTAAAAAAAGAAGTAAAAAACCACAGTTTATTCTTGACAGGGAGGGAGTAGTTTGATAGAATATAATAGTTGTCGCGAGAGAGCGTATCTCCCGTGAGAGCGATAGACCTTTGAAAACTGAATAAAGTAGAATGACTATATGCGAGAAGGGAACTTCTTGTATACCAACTGTCAATTCAATAATGAAAGACAAAACAACAGCCAGTTCATTTGATGAACTAAATTTAAATGAGAGTTTGATCCTGGCTCAGGACGAACGCTGGCGGCGTGCCTAATACATGCAAGTCGAGCGATGATTAAAGATAGCTTGCTATTTTTATGAAGAGCGGCGAACGGGTGAGTAACGCGTGGGAAATCTGCCGAGTAGCGGGGGACAACGTTTGGAAACGAACGCTAATACCGCATAACAATGAGAATCGCATGATTCTTATTTAAAAGAAGCAATTGCTTCACTACTTGATGATCCCGCGTTGTATTAGCTAGTTGGTAGTGTAAAGGACTACCAAGGCGATGATACATAGCCGACCTGAGAGGGTGATCGGCCACACTGGGACTGAGACACGGCCCAGACTCCTACGGGAGGCAGCAGTAGGGAATCTTCGGCAATGGGGGCAACCCTGACCGAGCAACGCCGCGTGAGTGAAGAAGGTTTTCGGATCGTAAAACTCTGTTGTTAGAGAAGAACGTTAAGTAGAGTGGAAAATTACTTAAGTGACGGTATCTAACCAGAAAGGGACGGCTAACTACGTGCCAGCAGCCGCGGTAATACGTAGGTCCCAAGCGTTGTCCGGATTTATTGGGCGTAAAGCGAGCGCAGGTGGTTTCTTAAGTCTGATGTAAAAGGCAGTGGCTCAACCATTGTGTGCATTGGAAACTGGGAGACTTGAGTGCAGGAGAGGAGAGTGGAATTCCATGTGTAGCGGTGAAATGCGTAGATATATGGAGGAACACCGGAGGCGAAAGCGGCTCTCTGGCCTGTAACTGACACTGAGGCTCGAAAGCGTGGGGAGCAAACAGGATTAGATACCCTGGTAGTCCACGCCGTAAACGATGAGTGCTAGCTGTAGGGAGCTATAAGTTCTCTGTAGCGCAGCTAACGCATTAAGCACTCCGCCTGGGGAGTACGACCGCAAGGTTGAAACTCAAAGGAATTGACGGGGGCCCGCACAAGCGGTGGAGCATGTGGTTTAATTCGAAGCAACGCGAAGAACCTTACCAGGTCTTGACATACTCGTGCTATCCTTAGAGATAAGGAGTTCCTTCGGGACACGGGATACAGGTGGTGCATGGTTGTCGTCAGCTCGTGTCGTGAGATGTTGGGTTAAGTCCCGCAACGAGCGCAACCCTTATTACTAGTTGCCATCATTAAGTTGGGCACTCTAGTGAGACTGCCGGTGATAAACCGGAGGAAGGTGGGGATGACGTCAAATCATCATGCCCCTTATGACCTGGGCTACACACGTGCTACAATGGATGGTACAACGAGTCGCCAACCCGCGAGGGTGCGCTAATCTCTTAAAACCATTCTCAGTTCGGATTGCAGGCTGCAACTCGCCTGCATGAAGTCGGAATCGCTAGTAATCGCGGATCAGCACGCCGCGGTGAATACGTTCCCGGGCCTTGTACACACCGCCCGTCACACCACGGAAGTTGGGAGTACCCAAAGTAGGTTGCCTAACCGCAAGGAGGGCGCTTCCTAAGGTAAGACCGATGACTGGGGTGAAGTCGTAACAAGGTAGCCGTATCGGAAGGTGCGGCTGGATCACCTCCTTTCTAAGGAATATAAAAAAAGATGTTGTTCTACTTTATTCAGTTTTGAGGGGTCTATAAAGACCAACAAGCAGTCTTTTGATGCAAGATAGAGAAGATTGCGTTGAGAGAAGGGGCCTTAGCTCAGCTGGGAGAGCGCCTGCTTTGCACGCAGGAGGTCAGCGGTTCGATCCCGCTAGGCTCCATAAGATACGGAAGTATCTGGTCAACGAAGACGTTAAAATAGGAATTGATCATTGAAAACTAAATAACAATATCTTATAACGATAAATAAACCGAGAAATGTTTTAAACATTTCTGTAAAGCTGCGAATTCTTTTAAAGAGTTCGAAAAAACTTATACTTGTTTTAATGGCAAAGTTAATAAGGGCGCACGGTGGATGCCTTGGCATTAAGAGCCGAAGAAGGACGTGACTAACGACGATATTCTAGGGGGAGCAGTAAGTACGCATTGATCCCTAGGTCTCCGAATGGGGAAACCCACTATGTTATGCATAGTATCCGTAAGTGAATACATAGCTTACGCGAAGGTAACGCAGAGAACTGAAACATCTAAGTACCTGCAGGAAGAGAAAGTAAAAACGATTTCCTAAGTAGCGGCGAGCGAACGGGAAACAGGCCAAACCAAGAAGCTTGCTTCTTGGGGTTGTAGGACTGCAACGTGGACTTAAAGTCTATAGAAGAATTACCTGGGAAGGTAAGCCAAAGAGAGTAATAGCCTCGTATTTGAAATAGACTTTATACCTAGCAGTATCCTGAGTAGGGCTGGACACGCGAAATCCAGTTTGAATCCGGGAGGACCATCTCCCAAGCCTAAATACTCCTTAATGACCGATAGTGAACCAGTACCGTGAGGGAAAGGTGAAAAGAACCCCGGGAGGGGAGTGAAATAGCACCTGAAACCGTGTGCCTACAAGAAGTTCGAGCCCGTCAATGGGTGAGAGCGTGCCTTTTGTAGAATGAACCGGCGAGTTACGTTATGATGCGAGGTTAAGCTGAAGAGGCGGAGCCGTAGCGAAAGCGAGTCTGAATAGGGCGCTTTAGTATCATGATGTAGACCCGAAACCTAGTGACCTATCCATGAGCAGGTTGAAGGTGCGGTAAGACGCACTGGAGGACCGAACCAGGACACGTTGAAAAGTGTTTGGATGACTTGTGGATAGCGGAGAAATTCCAAACGAACTGGGAGATAGCTGGTTCTCTCCGAAATAGCTTTAGGGCTAGCGTCGCAATTTAAGTGTATTGGAGGTAGAGCACTGTTTGGATGAGGGGCCCATCTCGGGTTACCAATTTCAGATAAACTCCGAATGCTAATACACATGTGCGGCAGTCAGACTGCGAGTGCTAAGATCCGTAGTCGAAAGGGAAACAGCCCAGACCACCAGCTAAGGTCCCAAAATATATGTTAAGTGGAAAAGGATGTGGGGTTGCACAGACAACTAGGATGTTAGCTCAGAAGCAGCTATCATTCAAAGAGTGCGTAATAGCTCACTAGTCGAGTGACCCTGCGCCGAAAATGTACCGGGGCTAAACATATTACCGAAGCTGTGGATTTAATATTAATTAAATGGTAGGAGAGCGTTGTAATCAGCGATGAAGGTATACCGTGAGGGGTGCTGGAGCGATTACAAGTGAGAATGCCGGTATGAGTAGCGCAAGATAAGTGAGAATCTTATCCACCGTAAGACTAAGGTTTCCAGGGGAAGGCTCGTCCGCCCTGGGTTAGTCGGGACCTAAGGCGAGGCCGAAAGGCGTAGTCGATGGACAACAGGTTGATATTCCTGTACTAGTATTGTTAGTGATGGAGGGACGCAGTAGGCTAAAGGGAGCCAGTTAATGGATTCTGGTCTAAGCAGTGAGGTGTGGAATGTGTCAAATGCATTTTCCTTTAACATTGAGCTGTGATGGGGAAGCAACTACGGTTGCGAAGCCCTTGATGTCACACTGCCAAGAAAATCTTCTAGCGTTTAATTCAATACTACCCGTACCGCAAACCGACACAGGTAGTCGAGGCGAGTAGCCTCAGGTGATCGAGAGAACTCTCGTTAAGGAACTCGGCAAAATGACCCCGTAACTTCGGGAGAAGGGGTGCTGTAGAAATACAGCCGCAGTGAAAAGATCCAAGCAACTGTTTATCAAAAACACAGCTCTCTGCTAAACCGCAAGGTGATGTATAGGGGGTGACGCCTGCCCGGTGCTGGAAGGTTAAGAGGAGGGGTTAGACATTAGTCGAAGCTCTGAATTGAAGCCCCAGTAAACGGCGGCCGTAACTATAACGGTCCTAAGGTAGCGAAATTCCTTGTCGGGTAAGTTCCGACCCGCACGAAAGGCGTAATGATTTGGATACTGTCTCAACGAGAGACTCGGTGAAATTTTAGTACCTGTGAAGATGCAGGTTACCCGCGACAGGACGGAAAGACCCCATGGAGCTTTACTGCAGATTGATATTGAGTACCTGTGAAGCATGTACAGGATAGGTAGGAGACTTTGACCTTGGGACGCTAGTTTCAAGTGAGTCGCTGTTGGGATACTACCCTTGCTTCATGGTTGCTCTAACCCACACGCATAATCGGCGTGGGAGACAGTGTCTGTCGGGCAGTTTGACTGGGGCGGTCGCCTCCTAAAGAGTAACGGAGGCGCCCAAAGGTTCCCTCAACATGGTTGGAAATCATGTGTAGAGTGTAAAGGTATAAGGGAGCTTGACTGCGAGAGCTACAACTCGAGCAGGTAGGAAACTAGGGCTTAGTGATCCGGTGGTACCGCATGGAAGGGCCATCGCTCAACGGATAAAAGCTACCCTGGGGATAACAGGCTTATCTCCCCCAAGAGTTCACATCGACGGGGAGGTTTGGCACCTCGATGTCGGCTCGTCGCATCCTGGGGCTGTAGTCGGTCCCAAGGGTTGGGCTGTTCGCCCATTAAAGCGGCACGCGAGCTGGGTTCAGAACGTCGTGAGACAGTTCGGTCCCTATCCGTCGCGGGCGTAGGAAATTTGAGAGGATCTGCCCTTAGTACGAGAGGACCGGGGTGGACTTACCGCTGGTGTACCAGTTGTTCCGCCAGGAGCACCGCTGGGTAGCTATGTAGGGAAGGGATAAGCGCTGAAAGCATCTAAGTGCGAAGCCCACCTCAAGATGAGATTTCCCATTCTTTATGAATTAAGAGCCCTGAGAGATGATCAGGTTGATAGGCTGGAAGTGGAAGTCCTGCGAGGGATGGAGCGGACCAGTACTAATAGCTCGAGGACTTTACCAAGTAATAGAACATATGAGTTTAGCTTTACTTATTTATCAAGAGATTGTTATTTAGTTTTGAGTGTTCAATACATTCAGACCATGATTTGGTATTCATTGCATAGGAGATACACCTGTTCCCATGTCGAACACAGAAGTTAAGTCCTATTACGCCGGAAGTAGTTGGGGGTTGCCCCCTGTGAGATATGGTAAATGCCAAGTGATTGGGAGTTTAGCTCAGCTGGGAGAGCATCTGCCTTACAAGCAGAGGGTCAGCGGTTCGATCCCGTTAACTCCCATTGAATATGTTATAATATATTCAATGACAATTAAATAGCGGAAGGGTAGCGAAGAGGCTAAACGCGGCGGACTGTAAATCCGCTCCTTCGGGTTCGGGGGTTCGAATCCCTCCCCTTCCATAGTTTTACGGGCATAGTATAAAGGTAGTACAAAGGTCTCCAAAACCTTTGGTGTGGGTTCAATTCCTGCTGCCCGTGTTTGTATTATGGCGGATGTGGTGAAGTGGTTAACACACCAGCTTGTGGCGCTGGCACTCGCGGGTTCGATTCCCGTCATCCGCCCTTTTAATGGGGTATAGCCAAGCGGTAAGGCAAGGGACTTTGACTCCCTCATGCGTTGGTTCGAATCCAGCTACCCCAGTTCAAATATTTTATTTGAGAAAAGTCTGTTGCCGAAGTGGCGGAATAGGCAGACGCGCCAGACTCAAAATCTGGTTCCTTCACGGGAGTGCCGGTTCGACCCCGGCCTTCGGCATAAAATAAAAGATCTAAGTATTCTTAGGTCTTTTTTGTTTTTATTGAAAATTAATATATGAAAACCACTTTCACTAAAAGCGAAAGTGGTGTAATTTATCTTAGGCAAGGAAAGTTTTGTTTGCCTTCTTGATGAAGAATTTTTCAAGTTCTATCACAACAAAGATCAGAAGTGAGAGGAGTATGGCAATAAGCCAGTGTGTTGTTGTGAGGGGCACAACATCAATGAATGATCGTAAAGGTGTAAGTGTGAAGATAAAGGTGATGAACAAGGATATAATAGTTGTCCAGAAAATTGTTTTATTTGAATACAAACCATCTTTAAATATGGAATCGTTACTCCGAGCATTAAAGATATGGTAAGTTGAAGCAAGAGCGAGGACGAGAAATGTCATTGATTGTCCAACTTGCATACTTGGAGTTGTTCCTGCTATTTCTACAAATCTTCCAATATAGAACCCGATCAGCGAAATAATGATAAAGGTTGTGGACGATGTGAGGATACGTTGTGAAACGCCCCTAGAGAAGAGGCTTTCGTTTACATCGATAGGTGTTTTTTTCATAATGTACTTATCAGAGGTTTCTCGGCTTAAGCCAAATCCAGGAATACCATCTGCAAGGACATTGATATAGAGAAGTTGCATGCCTGTAAGTGGCAACCCCCAACCAATAATAGCCCCAAACAGCATGATAAGTATTTCGGCAACATTGGCAGAAAGAAGATAATAAATCGTTCTTTTAATGTTAATGTAAACACGACGTCCTTCAGCAATTGCACTCACAATCGTCGCAAAATTATCGTCAGCTAAGATAATATCAGAGGCATTTTTGGCTACTTCTGTTCCAGCGATTCCCATTGCGGTTCCGACATCTGCCGCCCGCAATGAGGGAGCATCATTGACACCGTCACCAGTCATGGCAACAATATGTTTTTTATCCTGCCAAGCTTTCACAATTCGGAGTTTGTCTTCAGGCGAGACACGTGCATAGACTGAAATTTTTTCAATCTTTTCCTTGAGCTCCTCATCGGTCATGTTGGCCAAGGTAATCCCATCTACGACCAAGTCCCCCTCACGGTAAATATCAAGTTCCTCTGCGATTGCTTTAGCAGTTAAGGCATGATCCCCTGTAATCATTACAGGAATAATTCCAGCAGTACGGGCTTCAGCTACGGCGTGTTTACTTTCAGGTCGTGGAGGATCAATCATTCCAATAATTCCTAAGAATGTTTGATCTTCTTCCAATAATTGATGATTTTCTGGAATCTCTTCAATTACTTTGTAGGAAAGAGCAAGGACACGCAAAGCGTTTTCTGCAAAGGTGTCGTGAATATTATGTGCTTCGCTAAAATGATCCGGGACCAGCCGATCAAAGGCTCCTTTTGTAATAACGAGGTAGCCTCCGCTTTCGTGAGGTACAACAACCGTCATTTTTTTTCTGGTAGAATCAAAAGGAAGTTCCAAGAGACGCGGGGGATTTTTATCGGGCTGGTAAGCATTATGCGCGATGAGGAAGTTGATGATGGCTGTTTCCGTTGGATCGCCGTGAGTGACCCATTTTCCTTCGTCTTGTGCGGCTGTCGCATTAGATACTAAACCAAACTTGTAAATTAAATCTTTCTCTTTATCCGAGAGTTGGTCCTTATGCCAAATTTCTTCTCCTTGTACCCAGAGTCTTTGAATAGTCATCTGGTTTTGAGTAAGTGTTCCTGTTTTATCGGAAGCAATGACAGAAGCATTTCCGAGGGTTTCAACTGCAGGAATGTTACGAATGATGGCTTTTTTATACGCCATATTTTCTACACCATAAACAAGGGATAAGGTCACGATGACTGGAAGGGTTTCCGGCACGGCAGCAATACCAAGAATAACAGCTGTCATCATGTTTTCACTGAAAGGAATACCACCGTGCAATAAATTGACAATAAAGATGATTGCACCCGCGCCAAAAGCAATTGCGGCAAGACGCTTCGCTAATGAATCAATCCGTTTTTGTAAGGGTGTTTTCCCTTTAACCTGGTCTTCTAAAAGTTGGGCAATCTGTCCCATTTGACTTTTCATTCCTGTAGCAACAACAATACCCTTCGCTGTACCATTAAGCACATTTGTTCCCAAGAAAACCATGTTTACTTGGTCTCCCAAAGGCACGTCTTCAAGAATCTCGCGTGAAGCATCTTTTTCTATTGGTTCTGATTCCCCTGTGAGTGAAGATTCATCGACTTGTAAGCTATTTGCTGAAAGGAGACGAACATCAGCACCAACCTGTTCGCCAGCGTTGAGCTGAAGTAAATCACCGACAACCAATTCCTCAGAAGGAATGGTGCTTAGCTTCCCTTCACGTATAACCGTAGAATTAGGGGCTGATAATTTCTTGAGGGCTGATAATGCTGTTTCGGCACGTTCCTCTTGCATATGGGCAACGATGACATTGATGACAACGATTAACAGAATAACGATGGGTTTAGTGAAGTTACCAGTATCCATCGAGAGGTAAAAAGCAGGAACTGAGACAATGATTAAAACAAGATTCATTACCTCAAGTAGATGCTTCAAAAGCTTTTGAAAAATACTTTTTTCTTTGGCTTCTTGAAAAACATTGCTGCCGTATTTCGCTCGGTGAGCGGTAACTTGCTCTTTATTTAAACCCTCTGAAGTGCTGGTTTTATAGTACTCTTTAATCTTTTTTATATTACTTTTCTTATAATTCATAAATCCTCTATTCTACTTTTTGTCCTAATTTATAAAATGTTTTATAATATAATTATAATATTTTTATCATTTGTTACAAAACGATTTAGCGTTCAGAAAAAGCTGTATAAATAGCTAAAAATGTGGTATTATGGTAGATATGGAAACGAAAACAGTAAGTGAACTTGCAGAACTTTTTGGTGTGACTCGCCAAGCGATGAATAAACGCATCAAGCAGCTAGACGAGCAATATGTAGAGAAAAATGAAAAAAATGTTACTGTAATTAATGAGGGCGGCATTCATGAACTTGAACGCCTTTATGGCAAGGTTGTGACAGCGCAGGCGGAAGTTGTTGATGATAAGGATAACACACAAGAACTTTCAACATCGCCAACGGACACAGCTGTTTTTGAGTTGGTTTCAAATCTGATGAAAGACAAGAATGCAGAAATTGACCGCCTTAATCAGCAATTGATGGCCAAAGATGCACAAATTGCAGAAAAAGATAAACAAATCAACCGTCAACAAGAACTGATGGAAAAATCTTTGAGTGATAATAATCAATTTTTACTTGAAATGAAGGCGGAATCAGAAAAAGGTTTCTTTGCCAAACTTTTCGGAAAATAATAACAGTGGCAATACTGTTATTTTTTTATTAGAAATATGTGGAAGTAGACAAATGTAAACGTTTTCCTCTTCGTTCCCACGGTTGTGCCTATTTTCCGGCTTTTATGTTTGCAAAATCTCAAAAAAGTGTTAAAATGTAAGAGTAAGTTAAATGATTAACTTAGTGATAGAGAATTTCTCTATAAACAAAATTTTAAACCTATAAGGAGACTTACTCATGGTAGTTAAAGTTGGTATTAACGGTTTCGGACGTATCGGTCGTCTTGCTTTCCGTCGTATTCAAAACGTTGAAGGTGTTGAAGTAGTAGCAATCAACGACCTTACAGATCCAGCAATGCTTGCTCACTTGTTGAAATATGACACAACTCAAGGTCGTTTCGACGGTGAAGTTGAAGTTAAAGATGGTGGTTTCGAAGTTAATGGTAAATTTGTAAAAGTTACTGCAGAAGCTAACCCAGCTAACATCAACTGGGCTGAAGATGGTGCAGAAATCGTTCTTGAAGCAACTGGTTTCTTCGCAACTAAAGAAAAAGCTGAACAACACTTGCACGCTAACGGTGCTAAAAAAGTTGTTATCACAGCACCTGGTGGAAACGATGTTAAAACTATCGTTTTCAACACTAACCACGAAATCTTGACTGGTGAAGAAACAGTTATCTCTGGTGCATCATGTACTACTAACTGTCTCGCACCAATGGCTGATGCTTTGAACAAAAACTTCGGTCTTAAAGTTGGTACAATGACAACTATCCACGGTTACACTGGTGACCAAATGACTCTTGATGGCCCACACCGTGGTGGTGACTTCCGTCGTGCACGTGCTGCAGCTGAAAACATCGTACCTAACTCAACAGGTGCTGCTAAAGCTATCGGTCTTGTATTGCCAGAATTGAATGGTAAACTTCAAGGTCACGCACAACGTGTACCAGTTCCAACTGGTTCATTGACAGAACTTGTATCAGTTCTTGATAAAGAAGTTACTGTTGAAGAAGTAAATGCAGCTATGAAAGCAGCATCTAACGAATCTTACGGTTACAACGAAGATGAAATCGTTTCATCTGATATCGTAGGTATCTCTAACTCTTCACTCTTTGACGCTACTCAAACTGAAGTTACTACAGCTGACGGCGTTCAATTGGTTAAAACAGTTGCTTGGTACGATAACGAAATGTCTTACACATCTAACCTCGTTCGTACACTTGAATACTTCGCTAAAATCGCTAAATAATTCTGTTATTTAACGTTAGAAACAGAGAAGCTTAGCTCCTCTGTTTTTTTGTTGTCTTTATTTTTTAGTGAGTCTTTGAGATTTTTTTCATAATATAGTACACTATAGGGAGATACGTACAAGGAGCAGGGCTGGAGAAAGCGAGGATAGGAGCATGGATAAAAAGCCACAAAAGAGAAGGATTATTTTAGGAGGACTTCTTGCAGGTCTTTTACTTATTGGAATAGCTATATTTCTGATTGTTGTTTTCTCTCCTAAACCTAAAAAAGACACTGCGCGAGCTTTAAATCAACACAGAACTTCAGAAAGTTCGCTAACGAGTGCGAGTTCAACTCAAGCGAGTAAATCAGATCCGATATCCATAGCTTTAACAGAATGGAAAAGCTTGGATCTTAACCAACAAATTGCTTTATTGGCCCAATCCTATGCTCAATTGAATCCTCAAACCACGATTTTGTCATCGGACCATATGGCAATGACAGGGGATCTTGAGGATGGTGCAATAGAGTGGTATGATTCAAACAAAATCATCCATAAAGTTAATTTAAAAATTAACCAAGCGACAGTTAAATATAATTATATCAATGCTGAAACATGGGAAACAGAAGAGCAAACAACAAAAATAAATACAGTTCTTGCAAATTATTTTGAAACTCCCACAGCGAAACAAGCGACTGAAAAAATAGCTTCCAGAGTAATTGATTCTGCCCAATTGACAAGCTTAAATTCTGAGATGAATTTAGAACAAATTATTCAAGGTGATTATTCAAGTGTCCAAGGGACTTGGAAAGCTTTGAACGGCAGCACAATAACTTTTGAAAATAATCAGTGTTACATTGTAGAGGATGGACGGAAAACCAAACTTGTTCTTACTCCTCTAACAACAGATAATCTGCAAAATCAAGGCTTTCTCATGGTAAATAGTAATCCTGAAGGTTCTCCTGCTGGAGCAGGACTCTCCTTTATTCCCACAGGTTATGATTGGGCAGATACAGACAAAGCAAAACCACGTCTTTGGCTGTCCAACACTTTTGGTCCAAGTGCGCAGAGCCTTCCAGAAAGACAAAAATTAGCAGTACAACAAGCAATTTTCTATAAAGTAGATTAAACGTATAATAAACAATACCAACAATTAAAACCAGAGAATGGAGAAAAAATGGAAACACCTAAATGCCCAACTTGTTCAAGTGAATATACCTATGAGCTGTCAGACACGACATTTGGCTGCTCAGAATGTGGTAACGAATTTACACAAGCAGATCTAGAAGCAGACAAATTTGTGGTGCTTGATAGTGTGGGACAGCCTTTAGCTGATGGAGATGCTGTAATTATCATTCAAGATCTCCCCGTCAAAGGAATGCCAAAACCCATTAAAAAAGGTACAAAAGTTAAAAATATCCGCATCAATGAATTTGGGAAAAATGAACACTATATAGATTCAAAAATTGATGGTTTTGGGGCCATTGGGTTGAAGGGCTCAGTTGTTAAGAAAGCATAAATAAAAAATGACCTTCTGGTCGTTTTTTTATTTGAGGATAAAGGAAAAGGCAGTAAAACAGCTTTTCTGCTATAATGAACTTATGAAATTTAAGAGCAGAAATCCTTTATGAATAAAGCTTTGAATGATAGTAAAAAAATAACTAACCAAGAAACTAACCAAGATACTGAAATGTGTATAATAAAACTTATAAAATAAAGGACTGCTGTAGAATGATATTTAGTAGCCTTTTATTTTGTAGATTTTTACAAAAAATATCGTATATATTATTAGCTAAAATAAAGAATAACAAGAATACACCTTACAGTTGCAAATTATCTGAAAATAACATATAATGAAAGCGTACTAAAAAGTACAAATGTTTATGAAGGGAGCAATATATGATTATCACAAAAGTAAAAGTTTCATCAAAAGTATCAGAACGTGTAGTTTCAATGCACCAAGGTAATTAATTTTATATTCCCCTACTAATATAGGGGTTTTTTGTTTATATGAAAAAATAGTTTTGAATTTTTTAGAAGTTAAAAAGGAGAGTTATGAATTTTGATAATTTGAAAATTAAAAGTGTAGTTTTTGATAAAGAAGGGACTACAACTATTATTGGTAAATCTGCTGAGGAAGTTTTGGGATATGAAGATCCTAAAAATATACTGATAGATGTTGCTTATTGCTTAGATGGAAACCATACACTAAATGAAATAATATTAACTCTAAGAAACAATAACATTGATATATCTAAGGAAGAATTGAAAAAGATTATCAAAGATATTTTTATAAAGAATAATTTGATTCTGGATAATTCTAAATCGTATTTATTATCTGAAAAACAATTAATTAAATATGATAGATTACTACTGTTTTTTGCTTCATATAATAATATTGATTACATTACAGCCCAAGAAATGCAAAAGAAGTTGTTTGATGCTAATGTATTAGTATTAGGTGTAGGGGGGACAGGTGGGCATACAGCCCATTCTCTGGTAGCGAGTGGAGTTGGAAATATAACTCTATTGGATTATGATGAAATCGAACTTACGAATGTAACAAGACAAATGTTGTATAAGTCTAGTGGTATTAAGTCAAATGATAAGTTGCTAGATTCTGAGTAAAAATCTTGAAAAAAGACAGCACGAAAGAATCTAGTAAAATTTGGCAAATTTTACTAGGCTAGACAAGGAATTGTGCAGATAAAACTAATTATCTTCCATAAACCTCCTTGGTGGCGTATAGAGTTGGTGGTTGCGTAGTAGCACATCCACCAGACGCACAAGTTTTCTTGCGGTTAAAACGACGGCTCTTTTGTGTTTATGTTTGGGGACTTCATCTTTCTTTTTCTTGTAAAACTCTGCGTATTCCACGTTATGTCTTCGTACAGAGTTGGCGGCTTCAACTAAGTAATAGCGAAGATAACGATTGCCTCGTTTTGCAAGAGAAGTATTTTGAGATGAGGTATTGCCAGATTGTGTTTCTTTCCAATTCAAGCCAGCATATTTAGCGACTTGAGGATGGTCTTTAAAGCGTTCAATCTGTCCTATTTCAGCGATAATTCCTGCAGCGAATACCTTTCCAATACCAGGTACACTGGTCAAACATTGGTATTCAGGGATAATTTCTACCATGTCTTCAATGGCTCGATCAATTTCTTTAATCATCTTCTCTAAACTCCGTATTTCGCGAGCAAGGAGACTGAGTACAATATTGACAGAATCTTGTTGGACGAGTGATAAGCGGTAACTTCCTTTTATGGCAGCTTTTATTGCTTTTGCAAGTTTCTCAGGAGCTTTGAAGCGACCTCGCCCGAGTTTCTGGATGAGTTCCGTGAAATCTTCAAGAGGAGTATTTGCGAGTTCATCTAGCGTGTAATCTTCGGTCATGAGTGTCATAATTGTGGCAGACCAAACAGAGGTACTCAATTCTTCATTCTTTAATTCCGCAGAGAGCGTATTGCACTTGTAGTAGATGTTTTCAATGAAGTGTTGTTTTGTACGTACTAATTGTTCCACGAGCTGAAGTCGAGTTCTTGTGAGATGTTGTAGTGCCAGATACTTTTCTTCTTTAAGATAAGATCTTGTAAAGCGTTCAATGCGGAAGTAATCCGCGATGTAGAAAGCATCAAGGGTATCATTCTTGTTTTCTTCGAATGCCTCACGATATTTCTTTATTTTGGCTGGTTGTTCCACCATGACCTCGACTCCGAGCTGCTTTAACTCCGAGTCTTCGTGGAAGAACATTGCAGGATGAAAACTGTAGAGGGATGTGGCTTCCATGCCAATGACGACTCTATTAAATTCATACTTTTCGTTAAGTGAGAGTACTTGTTCTTTGATTTCAGAAGCACCAATCATATCATTGGTAAGTGAAGCAGCGTACAAGACTCCAAGTTCCGTGTCATTTGACATGATGCACACATCGAGTTTGGTAGAGCTGACGTCTAAACCGACAAAACATTTCATTTGGAAGGACCTCCTTTCATTTGATTAGGAAACTATACTTGACTACTGAGAGATTCCCCAGAACTCTGTATCCCTTCATCCTCGCTTATTAGAATACCCATCACAGCGATTACTTACCGCCTGCTCGCTACTAAGAGCAGAGTAATCACGGTGGAAACAGCTAGTGAGTTGGAAGATTTGATACAGCTCGGGTCGCAGACTTATGAAGAAGACGAAGCAACAAGGAGAGTTAGCATATTCCTTTTGAGTCCATTCCTAAGAATAATTATTCTGGGAAACGTCACAATAGTCAAGTAAAACGATAACAATTGTTAGAAAATTGGGGTGAAAAATACCCATAAAATATATTATACGAGGAGGGGGATATTGGCAAGAAGAAGATTGATATAGCTAAAAAAAGACTACAAGAGATAAACCCAGAAGCCAATATTACAACGATTAATAAACAAATATTTAATAAAGAACAGATACAAGAAATACTTGGGCAGCAGAAGTACGATTTTGTGGTTAATACAATGGATAATCCAAGAGGTGAAATACGCTATATTGTTGATGAAGCAATATACGATCTCGAAATTCCTTATATTTATAATGGTTCAAGTACTTCAACTGCAATTGTTGGACCTATGATTCTTAAAGGAAAAACAAAGAAATATGGGGATTTAATTCCTAACCATGAGAACTCCATTGAAAAGATATCAAGGCTAAATGATAAACTATATGTAACTACAGTTATTGAGCCTTTAAATGGTTCTGTGGGACAATTTACAGCATTTGAGGTCATAAAATATATTACTGGTTGTGCAAACCCATCAACTTTTGCAACAAGAATTGCATTAAATATGGACACTATGGAAATTGACAAATATGAATTATGAGAAAATCTCGTTGAGTGAGTTTATTGTTAAAGGGATACATCTAAAGTATCTAGTATCTGATAATCCTGAAGTAATAATAATTAATAAATTAAGGGAGTTGAAGTACGATAATATCTTCATGACGCTACCCCAAAATACTTTTTATAACTTTGAAACATATGAATTGTTTTTTTATAAAAAAAAGGCATTAACTATATTTGCGGAAACACATGCAATAAAAATAATTAATAATATCACTAATAACGCTTTAAACGAGGATAAACTGGATGCTTTAAATCTTCCAAATGGATTGCTACCTTTAGTTCCTAATGGGCAACTAATTGGTAGAGATAAGGAGTATGATCTATTAGAGATTTTATTAAATAAAAAAAGAAGATCAAATATAATATTAGTGGGTGAAGCAGGGGTTGGTAAAACAGAAATTATTTCTCATTTAAATGCAAAAAGGAATAATTCTAATATTATGGCTGTAGACATTACTAATTTAATTGCAGGAACAGAGTATAGGGGAAGCTTCGAGGAAAAAATTAATGAAATAATAAAATTTTCTATTGAAAATAATATTGTCCTTTTTATAGATGAAGTTCATACTCTGTATAATTTAGGATTAACCGAAGGAGGGGTCTCAGCACTAGACATATTAAAGCCTCACCTATCATCAGGTCAGCTTTCTTTAATAGGCGCAACAACTTATTCGGAGTTAAATCGGATACAACAGGATACAGCATTCATTAGAAGATTTAATATTTTTAAACTTTTACCCTTAACAAAGGATACAATAAAAGATAACATACACTATTTATTACTAGATTTTGATATTGAATATACAGATGAAGCCATAAATTATTTATTAAACGAGGCTATTTCATTGTATGGTGAAAAAAAATTAATTGATAAATTTTTAGATATGTTTGATACTGTTTATTCTTATTGCATGTTGAATGAGAAAACGTTAATATCTTTAGGTGAAGTAAAAAAAATTGAGTATATTTGGAAGGAGGAAATGTTATAGTGAATAGAGTTATAAAGTATTCAGATAAAGTAAAGATTTATTATCTAAGCTATTTTTTATATAATTTAGCACGTGTACTACCGCATGCTGTTTTAACAGTAATTCTTCTTAATAAAGGTATGACAGTAGGTAATATTGCTTTTATTCAAGGTTTCTTTATGTTAGCAGTCTTACTATTTGAATTTCCATCAGGGATTATTACAGACATCTGGTCTGAAAAAAAAATATATATAATGTCTTTAGGGCTTCTTGCGCTATCCTATTTTATAATAATATTTTCTGATAGTTTAATTCCATTATGTATGTCATGGTTTGTCTATGGAATTAGTAGTGCAGCGATTAGTGGCTCTTTAGAAACTTATTTTCTAAGAAGTTATGATAATGATGGTGAAAAAATAAAGAAATTTAATGTGAATTTTAATAATACACAATTGTATAGTGGATTAATTGGTGGTGGGATCGGGTCATTTATTTATAAATTTTTAGATCTAGGTCTTTATGTAATATCAATTGTGACTATTATTGTGTCAGCGTTAATTATTATTTTCTTTTTTAAAGAAGAGGCAATACATCAATTGAAAAAGCCACAACAAGTAACTGAAATATTAGGTACTATAAAACAAATAAAAAATAAGAGTATATTTTTAAGCATAGGTTTACTTTCGGCTTTTCAAATTATTATGCAACTTTTCTTTCAATTTTGGCAAGTTATGTTTTTAAACACAAAAATTTCTGACGTATATTTTGGATTATTCTATATCTTGTTTCAAATAGTTGCAATTGTAAGTAATAGAATTTTTAAGAGATTTGACTTTTATTCTTTGAAATTTCCATTAATTTCAGCACTTAGCCTATTTCTAATAGTTTCTTTTGTGATGAGTAACAAACTTTTATTTGTATTTTCTATAATTTGCTTTTTGTTCCCATTTTATATTTATAGCAATCAATTAGTGCTAGAATTACAAAAAGAAGCACCTACAAAGGCTTTCTCCTCTATAGTTTCTTTTAGTGGAACAGTTTCTAGTGTAGTTTCGTTAATATTTCTGTGGGGAGTTAGCTACTTTGATAGGTTATATTCTTTTGAATTAGTATCAGTTTGTGCTATAGTAATATTCTTTTTAGTTTCATCTTTCCTAATCATTAGGTCACGAAATCAGTCTTTATATGTAGAAAGCTAGATACGAATTTGTATATTAAATTAAGCAGATAAAAAAGAGTATGTGTAAACAAAAATATATAAAGTAAAGGGGTGCTGAAATTAATACTGATGTGAACCCTAAAGTATAGACTTTCAAAAAAGATTTGGAGGTCTTTTCTTATTAATGAACTTATGAAATTTAAGAGGTTGTAACCTTACAAGGTAAAGCTTTGAATAGTATTTATAAAAATAACTAACCAAAAAACTGGACTAATGTCAAATATTTAGACATAAAATGAGCTATATTTTCTTAAAAAAATTCTCTTCCTTCTGATTTGGAGTTAATCCATTGTTTGCGGAATGAGGATTATAGTTGTTATAAAACTGTTCGATGTATTCAAAGCAAGAGAGTTGAACTTCTTGAATGGAGTGATAAGTTCTTCGGTTTATTTCCCGTTGTTTGAGGTACTTGAAAAAGGCCTCAGTGACGGCATTATCATAAGGATATCCAGGTTTGGAGTAAGAAGCAAGCAACTGATGCTCATCTAATATTTTTCTAAAGGAAGCTGATTTAAATTGGCTACCTTGATCCGAATGAAAAATGATTGGTTCCTTAGGCTTCCTCTTATTTATAGCCATCTCTAATGTGTCACAGGCAAGTTTAGCATCAATCCTGTCACTTACTTTCCAAGCAATACATTTTCTAGAGTAGAGGTCAAGGATGGCGCAGAGATAAACATGCCGTCTATGTCCTATAGAAATATAAGTGAAATCAGTTGTCCATACTTGATTCGGGGACTTAGGATTAAATTCTTGTTTAAGGAGATTATCAGAAGAAAATGCAGGAGAGTGTTTTGATTTAACTCTAGGTTTAATCGTTGACATTTTAGGGAGTGTCATAGACTTGAGAAGTCTTAAGATACGCCCCTCAGAAATATTAACGCCATAATCACGCAGGAGAATGATTTTAAAAGCTCTCGTTCCAATTCTTTTCTTGGCTTTCATATAAATCTCAAGGAGTAATTTTCTCAAGCGTTGATTTTCTATTTCACGTTTTGAGGGCTTCTTGTTTATGAAGTTATAGTAGGTGGAACGATTGACATGTAAAACACGACAGAGCATAACTGTCGTGTGTTCAAATCGGAGTCTATAGACTGCTTTTAATCTCACTTGGAGTTTTGCATGAATATGGCACTCGCTTTTTTTAAGATAAGATTTTCTTCTTCGAGTTGTGCATTCCTTTTTTGTAATTCTTGAATCTGTTTAGCAGTCAAGACCGTATTATCTTCAAGACGAACTTGAGAGTACTGCTTGATCCATTTTGCAAGTGCAGAAGGGGAGACACCATAGTCTTTACAGAGTTCGGATTGAGTTTTACCTGTTTGGTAGAGATTAACGAGAGATTGCTTAAATTCCTCGTCATAACGTTTAAAGCCTGACATAAAAGTCCTTTCATTTTTGTGTCTTCTTAGACAGATTATAACACACTAATTTGTGTCTACTTTTATAGTATAGCTCCAACGATAATCACAAAGAATAGCAGTACATCTTGTCGAAATGCGAGACGGTGGCTAGATACTCATGACATTGATTATGAAGAAATCAATATCAGTCGTCAACCTTTCAATCTTACTCGTGATATTTTGATTCAAATATTAAGCCTGGAAGAAGAGGGGCTATCTGCATTATATGGCCGAAAGAAAAAGACAGCCCCAAACTATCAGTGGCTTGTAAAGAGTCTTGAGGAAATGTCTTTAGAGTCCGCTCTATCCTTTTTACAAAATCATTTGGAATTATTATGTACTCCTATTATTTTTGATGAAAAAAGAGTACAGCTGGGATACGACAGTGAGAACATTAGAAAGTTTATCCCAAAGGAAAAAAGAAGAGTCGAGGCAAAGACAAAAATATCTCACTTAAGACGATTAGAATTACTTGCAGGTTAATAAAAAAAGCCTGAATTTAACTGCAGGTCTTGTGTTCTCTATGGTATAATTAGTTTATGGAGTGGACAGTTCATTACTTTGAAACTCCTGATAAGTTTCTTTATGGAGTAAAGATAGAAGGCTATTCTCTCAAATTTATTCGAGACTGGAGGTATAACCTTATGTCTACATCTATAGAGAGGGAGTATTACTTGATTATCGGAATTGCGACTGCTATTGCGATTATACTTGGTGCATTAGGTAAGTTTTACATTGCTTATGGGAAATATAAAATTTCCTGTGCGAAAGCCTACTGTATCAAAAAAAGCGCCCACTATAAAAAGTAGACGCTGATATCTAGTAATACTCCGAGACTTATCAAGCGGTAGGAACGGCAATTCCTATCGCTTTTCTTATTTCATTATACCATATTGATAAACTATGTCAAATATACCTTTATATTCATATATTACAAGTGTCCATCAGAGTATACTACAATGGCTTATCTTCACTTTCTGCTATAATTGGATTTGTAAAAGGTCAAATAAGTTGAGCATTGAGTTCAGTCAAAAGAATGTGAGGTGGAGTGAATGCTGAAAGATGAATATTTTGTGTTCACTGGAACACTTACAACGATGACAAGAAAACAAGCACAATCTATTATTACTGGATTAAAAGGTCATAACCAAAGCAGCGTGACTAAGAAAACCACACGACTCGTCATAGGTTATTTTCCGATTGATTTAATAAAAGGTTATCATCCATCACAGAAGCTCTTAGAAGCAGAAGAAGCTGCCCAATCAGGGCAACAAATAAAAATAATGTCCGAGAAAGAATTTATTGAACTTATAGCTCAAACTTTTCAACTTCTTTCAAAAGGCTTATAGATTATTTTGCAATAACGATAGAACAGTATTCTCTATAGTTTAGAGAGTGCTATTTTTTTATCAACTGTAAATTTTAAGTCTACTTATAATTTATTTTGAGAAATGTTATAATAGCAGTAAAAACACGAGTAAATTTTACATGTAAATTATATCGTTTTAAAAAAAGGAATTTTTATGGCAAATATTGGATATATTCGAGTCTCTTCACAAGATCAAAATTTAGACCGGCAATTAGAGATGATGTCGGAACAAAACATCGATAAACTTTTCCAAGAAAAAGTGAGCGGAAAAGATACGCAGCGCCCAGAGTTTCAAAAATTGTTGAAGTATATCCGTGAAGGAGACCAGGTCATCGTCACCTCTCTTGATCGACTAGGTCGTGATTATGAGGATATAAAAAATACAGTTGCTTTTATGAAGCAGAAAAATGTCGCTTTGAAAATATTAGATGCACAGTTTTTAGATTTTAACACAGGAAGTGAACTTCTCGACAACGCCATGTTTGATATGTTTTTATCTCTTCTAAGTTACATCGCACAGAATGAACGTGAGAAAATACGAGAACGACAGCGCCAAGGCGTACTCTTAGCAAAGCAAGCAGGACGATACAAAGGACGCCCAACAGAATACTCTCTCAACTCGGCAGACCCTCAAAAAAAGTTAGTTTATAAAGCAGTAGTAGATATGCTAAAGGAAGAAATCCCAGTGGCAAAAATAGCCAAAAAAAATGGTCTTTCTCGACCTACCGTTTACAAAATAAAAAAAGCAAATGGCTTATAAAATATCTACACTAAAAAAAAGGAGAACATCAGCGTTCTTCTTTTGTCTTGTTTATGGTCGATGACGACGATACTCTTTTGGTAGAAATATCCGTATTTCATCTTCATTATACCCAATAAAGTGATTATTGTCCTCCATAATAATTGGAGTGGGCATGACGTAAGGATGTGAGAGTATGAAGTCTAGCGCTTCATTGAGGGAAAGATGTTCCATATATTGTAGAGCTTCTTTAACTTCTGAGCTGCTCTTTCCTGGGCGTTTCACAATAGATTTTAAACCCTCATCGGAATGTTGGAGGAGTTTGATAAGGTCACTCTTGGTCATCTTACTAATTTGTAGTTTTTCTACATCAATATTATATTTTTCAAACCAAGCAAATGCACGTCGAGAAGAACCACAGCTTCCTCTATAATAAACTTTAATCATCTTTCATCCTTTATTTAACTTTACCTATTGTATCATAGCAGAGAAAAATATCATATTTGGTTTATTTAGTAACATAATTTTACTTTCTATGTTATAATAAAAGTAAAGAAAAAGGACTTGCTCGATATAAGTCCCATGTAGCCGTTTTAAGAACGGTAGCAATACTACTTAATCAATGACCAATAGCTCTGCTAAGCTGAACGGTCATTTTTTGTTACTTGTGTTTAAGACAAGAATCATTAATGTTGCAAAAGCAATCATAAGACTCAATGCCTGGTAAACAGTCAAAAAATTTTCGCCTTTCATGTTTTGTGAGGAATTGCCACTAAAACCATGGCATCACCTCCAATCGGGGCTACCGTTCATAAACTCTACCTTACTATTATACCAAAAAAGGGAGCAACAAGCCATCTACGGCCTGCTGCTCCCTTTATTTTTTATATGGTATCCCAATTTTTTCAATTTGCGATTATATATTTTTCAATTTACTTCACAGAATTCCACGCTACACCTTCATATTTCCATTCTTTCGGTGCTTTTGTTAAAACACTCTTCTCATAAGAATCTGCTGTCATAAAGTGAGCACCAATACCTGCTTTAGGATTAAAGAGGCGATAAACTGGTTTTCCACCTGCTTTTGGTGTATAGAAAGCAACTCCTTCGCTCTTCCACCCTTTAGACGTCAAAACTTTAACCTCATTTGAATCTTTCGTATTCAAATGTTCTCCTGATTTAGGATTATAAAGACGATGGACAGTCACAGTCGTAGAGTCCGATTTTTTATACTCTTTAAAGTTTATACCTTCGCGAACCCAATCACTTGAAAGTTCTGGGAGATGTTTGTATTCATAAGCATCAGCTGTATAGAGATGTTCCATTGATTTTTTATTATAAAGACGATAAACATTTACCACTTCTTGTTTAGAAGGTGGAGTTGAATTTTCTTTATAAACATAAGTCACTGTTTGAGCCGTGGCTGATAATGTTCCGGTCGCATTTTTCGGCAATTGACTCGCATCTAAGGTGTACCCATCAATGGCTAACTTATAAGTTGCCGTCGTTGCATCATAAGTATCGCCCACATTTCCGCTAATCGTTTGAGAAGCATGGATTGACTTACCGTCTGTATCCACGTATTTCACCGTCACATCTGCGGCTTTCACTGGTGCTGGGTTTTTTGTATAAACATAGGTCACTGTTTGAGCCGTGGCTGATAATGTTCCGGTCGCATTTTTCGGCAATTGACTCGCATCTAAGGTGTACCCATCAATGGCTAACTTATAAGTTGCCGTCGTTGCATCATAAGTATCGCCCACATTTCCGCTAATCGTTTGAGAAGCATGGATTGACTTACCGTCTGTATCCACGTATTTCACCGTCACATCTGCGGCTTTCACTGGTGCTGGGTTTTTTGTATAAACATAGGTCACTGTTTGAGCCGTGGCTGATAATGTTCCGGTCGCATTTTTCGGCAATTGACTCGCATCTAAGGTGTACCCATCAATGGCTAACTTATAAGTTGCCGTCGTTGCATCATAAGTATCGCCCACATTTCCGCTAATCGTTTGAGAAGCATGGATTGACTTGCCGTCTGTATCCTCGTACTTCACCGTCACATCTGCCGCAGGAACGGGATTCTTTGTATAAACATAGGTCACTGTTTGAGCCGTGGCTGATAATGTTCCGGTCGCATTTGCCGGCAATTGACTCGCATCTAAGGTGTACCCATCAATGGCTAACTTATAAGTTGCCGTCGTTGCATCATAAGTATCGCCCACATTTCCGCTAATCGTTTGAGAAGCATGGATTGACTTGCCGTCTGTATCCTCGTACTTCACCGTCACATCTGCCGCAGGAACTGCTGGTTGCCAAACATAGGTATCCGCCACACCGGTCTGACTTCGACTGATCAAGTCCGCGGTATCCCCTGACCAAGTTCCATTTGGTGAAGCTGGGGTACCTGTTCCGATACTTTGCCATTTTCCTGTATAATTATTATTTTTTGGAACAGGATTCAAATCACATGTACCTAACAAGTGTGATTTCAATCCTAAAGTTAGCTTTTTAATGGTCGTATTCGAAAACATATAGTTCATAGTGGTTACCTTAGAAGTATCAAATTTAGATAGATCCAAGGTGGTTAAGGCGCTACAGCCATTGAACATATAGTTCATACTGGTTACATTAGAAGTATCAAATTTAGATAGATCCAAGGTGGTTAAGGCGGAACAGCCATAGAACATATAGTTCATACTGGTTACATTAGAAGTATCAAATTTAGATAGATCCAAGGTGGTTAAGGCGCTACAGCCATTGAACATATAGTTCATAGTGGTTACCTTAGAAGTATCAAATTTAGATAGATCCAAGGTGGTTAAGGCGCTACAGCCATAGAACATATAGTTCATACTGGTTACATTAGAAGTATCAAATTTAGATAGATCCAAGGTGGTTAAGGCGGGACAGCCATAGAACATAGAGTTCATATCGGTTACCTTAGAAGTATCAAATGAAGATAGATCCAAGGTGGTTAAGGCGGAACAGCCATAGAACATATAGTTCATACTGGTTACATTAGAAGTATCAAATTTAGATAGATCCAAGGTGGTTAAGGCGCTACAGCCATAGAACATATAGTTCATACTGGTTACATTAGAAGTATCAAATTTAGATAGATCCAAGGTGGTTAAGGCGCTACAGCCATAGAACATAGTGCTCATATTGGTTACATTAGAAGTATCAAATGAAGATAGATCCAAGGTGGTTAAGGCGGAACAGTCATAGAACATATAGTTCATATCGGTTACATTAGAAGTATCAAATGAAGATAGATCCAAGGTGGTTAAGGCGTGACATTTCCAGAACATATGGCGCATATCGGTTACGTTGGAGGTATTGAAATTACTGATGTTATCAATCTCTGTTAGCTGATCTAGACCAGAAAACAGATACGATGAATTTGCTGCCGCCACAACTGCGCCATCAAAGGAAATCTTGTTAATCTTTGACTTATATTGGTCCCATGGCGATACGTTATTGGATGTATCTTCAAGCGTCCCTGCACCTAAGTGCAAGTTACCTGCGGCATCAATGTTCCATGCCACCGTCCCCCATGTGCCTGAAGCGATAGCTGCGAGATTAGAAGAAGTGCTCTGCTGTGCTTGAGCGGTTGGCTCCTTCTTTTGGGTCGTCGTTACCACTGGTTTTGAACTGGCTACGGTTTCCTTAGAAGTCGCTTGACTTTGAGAAGTTGAGGCAGGTTCTGACGTTTGAGGTGCAGAACCCTTTGAACTGGAGGCTGAGGGAAGCGTTGAAGGAAGCGGCTTCGAAGGTGTACTTGAAGTACTTTTGATTTGGGACGAGAGGGTCACCTCTGTGGCTGTCGCAACAAGCGGCGTAGTGGAAGGCAAGATTAAGATTCCTGCCGCCAATAGTAATGAAGATTTTTTTATCATTGTTATTCCTTTCTTTAACAATATAAGTTAAGTTTGAGTTTTAAATTATTGGATTAACTACCCGAATTGCTAGTTAATTTCATTGGAAAATAAATAAGTCGTGCTATCCTGGACTAATGTCAAATAATTGGACATAAAAGTCCTTTCATTTTTGTGTCTTCTTAGACAGATTATAACACACATATTTGTGTCTACTTTTATAGTATAGCTCCATCCATCCGGGACGTGGGGAGAGATTAAACACAAGCACCAGTCCTAAAATTAATACCACAAGAAAGCCTAACAATAAACTTATAACCTTAACAAATTTTTTCATGATGGACTCATTATATCAGACTTCCTCAGGAACTACAAATAACCTAGAATTAAGCTCAATGTTCTTTGCTAAAAGCATGAAATTACTTGACTTAATGTCATTGGTCCATTTATCGGAAACGACTTCTTTCTCTATAAGTTCTAGGTAAAAATTTTCTTATTTCATATTCATCAAAACCAGTCATCAAGTGCTTGTCATCAAACATAATAGGAGATTTGAGCAACATAGGTGTATATCTAAGTACAGATAGTAAGGTAGAAACAGACATACTTTCATCACAAAAAAATTCATAAATCTCCTTTTTTGTTGATGACATTTTTTCAACCGGAATTAGTATATCATCAAAACCATTTTCTGAAACTCGTAATGCCTGCAAAATCAATTCTTTGGTAATATTATGAGAGGTTATTATACTAAAATCTAATTTATGTGTTTTTAGCCACACAACACCTCTTTGAAATCTTTTATCAGATTTATCACAATATATATATATCATATTTGTTTATCCCTTAATTAGTTGGTTTAAAAATATCTATTTCCAATAAAATCCCCATACCAATAGCTAAAGTTATAAAGTGAGCTAACAATTTTGGACAAGAATATTGTATAAGAGGTCCAGATATACTCAATAATACTCCAAATATTATTATTCCTAAAATCACTCTAAAACATGATTTTATTGTTTTTCTTATTATTTTTCTCATTAATACTAATCTCCAAAATAAACTTTATGTTTTTTTGCACCATTTACTTCTATATCCAGCAAAGTACTCACTGTTACAAAATTATATCCTTGATGTTTTAATTGTTGAATAATTTGAGGCACTGCATTGACCGACCACGGATGAATATCATGTAATAAAATAATCGCACCATCATGTACATTAGAAATAGCATTTGATACCACGGGGGCACTTGTAGTATATCTCCAATCATTTGTATCCACACTCCAATTTATCGCGGTTAAATCTGTAATATTTAAAATACCTGTATTATAACTTCCATAGGGCGGCCTATAAAGTTTGACATCTTTACCAGTTATCTTATTAATGAACTGACTAGCATTTTTAATTTCGCTTATTTGATCTTTAGAAGAAAGAGTAACTAAATCTTTATGATCCCAAGTATGAGATCCCACTTCATGTCCATCATCAGATTCTTTTTTGATAATATTACCCGAATTGCTAGTTGATTATTTAGCCATGACTTGATACCCGATAGAATATCTTAAAGTCTCTGGTTCCAGTGATTTAGCTGATTTTAACAGTAAAGAATACGCTAAAAGTATCATCTCTAATTTCAATTGAAAACCTTGAGGCGAACGACTTTTACAACGCTCAGCTCCTAGATTTGTCAAAAAAGAGAAAACTCGCTCAATCACTTTTCTACGTTTTGAAAAATTAGGGAAAAGGATTTTCTTTTGCTTCATGTTCTTCCTGACAGGTGTAATTAGATCAATTCCTTTTAATTCCAGCCTATC
Organism: Lactococcus garvieae subsp. garvieae; assembly: GCF_029024465.1. Classification (NCBI taxonomy): domain Bacteria; kingdom Bacillati; phylum Bacillota; class Bacilli; order Lactobacillales; family Streptococcaceae; genus Lactococcus; species Lactococcus garvieae. The sequence continues at coordinate 1,985,512 of NZ_CP118950.1, read as the reverse complement.
ATGCAGTGACTGACCTAGATATCCCATATCTCCAAGGACTGTTGGTGTCCCAAATTGACTCAACACTTCCTCGGTCATTGAACTATCAGCCATTGAAGCAGGAGTAATTGTGTAGTCTATGACATAGCCTGATTCACTGACTAAAGCATGACATTTACATCCATAGAAGTACTGTCCCTTTGTAGCATTGTAGCCAACATTTGCATAATCTCCAAGAACTTTGCTTCTGAAATTACGAATAGGCTGACACAAAGGAATGGGGAAGCTATCAATAATGGATACACTAATTCCTTCAACCTCTTTAAAGACGAGTGCTTGGCGAATGACTTGGATACTCGGTAAGAGGGCATTACAACGACGGACAAAGCGAGAATATTCTAGGAAATTAGGAAATAAACTTTGAGCCACTTGGTGCTTAGCTTTAAGCGTTTCACTAAAATGCAGTACGCCCCATAGGTAACAAGCGATAACTAAGCAATCTGATGTTGCGAGATGGACGTTCTTTCGGTTTTGAACCTCAAGGGGTACACTCGTTTGATAAAGCGTCTCAATGGTTGTCAGTAAATAAACAAAAACTTTTGGAAGTGTGCTATTATAAGTCATATAAGTCGTGCGCTTTCTAATGCTTAGTGGTTTAAGATTAGGATAGCACGACTTATTTATTTTCCAATGAAATTAACTAGCAATTCGGGTTAATATTAGGATATTTTACTGCTTGTTCTCCCAAGGCAAAAAATGTCACAGGTACTTGTTCCTCTTTTAATATTTGAAGTAGGATAGGAGTAGTCGAGGGATTAGGTCCATCATCAAATGTTAAGGCAACTATTTTCTTATTTTTATATTTAAGTTTCTCATTTTCTATCTTTCGAGTTTGCGATTCAACTAATTGAATTTTCTTCATCATAGCTATCTTATCTTCTTTAATAAAATTTCCTGATAATTCCCTTACCTCCTCCTTAGCTTCTTTTATAGTTTGTATATTCGGAGTGGTTTCCATTTTTTGTATCAGTTGCTTTGAGTGATCTATTTTCTTGATAGCGGTTTCTAATTGTTGTAAATCATCAAGTATCCTTCTATTGTCACTCTTATTTAAATGATAATAATCAAGAAGATTGTATACCTTTTTGATATCCTTGAAATTTGGACTAATGTCAAATAATTGGACATAAAATGAGCTATATTTTCTTAAAATATTTTTCTTCCTTCTGATTTGGAGTTAAACCATTGTTGGCAGAATGAGGATTATAGTTGTTGTAGAATTGTTCGATGTATTCAAAGCAAGAGAGTTGAACCTCTTGAATGGTGTGATAAGTTCTTCGATTAATTTCTCTTTGTTTAAGGTACTTGAAAAAGACCTCAGTTACGGCATTATCATAAGGATACCCAGGTTTAGAGTAAGAAGCAAGTAACTGATGCTCATCTAATATTTTTCTAAAGGAAGCTGATTTAAATTGACTCCCTTGATCTGAATGAAAAATAATTGGTTCCTTAGGTTTTCTCTTATTTATAGCCATCTCTAGGGTGTCACAAGCAAGTTTAGCATCAATCTTATCACTTACTTTCCAAGCGATGCATTTTCTAGAGTAGAGGTCAAGAATGGCGCAGAGATAAACGTGACGCTTAGGTCCTATAGAAATATAAGTGAAATCAGTTGTCCAAACTTGATTCGGGGACTTCGGATTAAATTCTTGTTTAAGGAGATTATCAGAAGAAAATGCAGGAGAGTGTTTTGATTTAACCCGAGGTTTAATGGTCGACATTTTAGGGAGTGTCATAGACTTGAGAAGTCGTAAGATACGGCCTTCAGAAATATTAACGCCATAATCACGCAGAAGAATGATTTTAAAAGCTCTCGTTCCAATTCTTTTCTTAGCTTTCATATAAATCTCAAGGAGTAATTTTCTCAAGCGTTGATTTTCTATTTCACGCTTCGAAGGCTTCTTGTTAATGAAGTTATAGTAGGTGGAACGATTGACATGTAAAACACGACAGAGCATAACTGTCGTGTGTTCAAATCGGAGTCTATAGACTGCTTTTAATCTCACTTGGAGTTTTGCATGAATATGGCACTCGCTTTTTTTAAGATCAGATTTTCTTCCTCAAGTTGTGCATTCCTTTTTTGTAATTCTTGAATCTGTTTGGCAGTCAACACCGTATTATCTTCAAGACGAACTTGAGAGTACTGCTTAATCCATTTTGCAAGAGCAGAGACGGAGACGCCATAGTCTCTACAGAGTTCGGATTGAGTTTTACCTGTTTGATAGAGGTTGACGAGAGATTGTTTGAATTCCTCGTCGTAACGTTTAAAGCCTGACATAAAAGTCCTTTCATTTTTGTGTCTTCTTAGACAGATTATAACACACATATTTGTGTCTACTTTTATAGTATAGCTCCACTATTATAAGCATTTGATATTTCGCTGTGTGAGTGTTAATGATAGCAGGACTATTTATAAATGTGGAAATCATACCGTGATTATCCGTTATAAAAATATAGGTAGCGAAGATTTCGCTAGATATACTGGTTTCGTAGCAGAGTATATCGCACCAGTAACTGAACTTGTCGAACGTTCTGGATATTAGAAATTATGGATTTAACACGGCTTCGTAATCAAGTAAAGAATGCAGAAAGTCAATGGAATATGAAGTATATTGCCTTTGATAAACGGTTAAGAGAAATTGAACAGGAATTATCTTTACCACCGTATGCTAGACTATCTGATGTCATTCAATGGTGCGAGAAATTGATTGCTTATGAACGAAAAATTGAACTTATGCGCCAGTCTACAATGACGTTATCAAATGAAGCATGGGGGAAATTAGAACAAAACATATACGATTATCAAAGTAAAGACAATAGGGCAATATCTGTTATGTCAGAATTTGTGATTTTCTTAGTGAACTTAGATAAAAAATATAGTCAGCGTTTGGAAGTCTTTTTAAATTTCTTAGATAATTGCGTTCGCTATGTGAGAGGTTATGCGGAGGATTTAGAAAAAAACGGTCTTTCGATAAATTCTACATTACAGAAAGCTAGGCAATTAGGGTCTATGCATTGGATTAATGGAAAGTCTTATCAATTGGAATTGGAGGGGCAATGATTGTTTACAGATTAAGAGGAAATAGACTTGTGAGCTTGTACTGTTCAGATGTGCCTGAGAGGTCTGTTTATCCTGAATATGATTATGTGTCTTTTTCATTAGATAGAAACTTTAATTATACAGGAGGGGCGATAGCCTACTGTAAAAATGAAATAGTAGAGAAATTTATTATCAAAAAAGATAAGGAGGGGAAAGTTGTAAGACAAGAATTGTAAGTAGTTAAAATAAAATCGGTGAATATTAAGGGCGGGAGAGATCTCGCCTTATTTTTGGGTAAAAAGAGCTTATCAGTATTTGATGAGTTTTATTGTGTCTAAAAAATAGAGAAGGGAAAAAGAAATGGAAGAACGATTTACAGATTTATGTACACCAAATAAGTTAGCAGAAATTTTTGAATATGAGAAAAAGACAATACAAAATTATATTAGTCAAATGAGAGGGAATCATGAGTTCAGTAAATATGTAGTTGGACCACGAGGACACACTATGGTAAGTTATGCAGGGTTCTACGATTATTGGATAAGTAAAGGAGAAAAGCAACGAGAAATGTTATAATAACGGTATACACATTTTCTTGCTTGGTTTACAGGGAGAATATATGTTTTATAAAAAGTTAGAAAATGGCAAATATCGCTATTTTGAAAAATTTTTTGATAAAAATCAAGGGAAATGGCGACAAACAACAATTACACTTAACTCAAAAAGTAGAATTGCACAATCAGAAGCAAGAAATAGATTATCTTTAAAAATTGAAAAAATACTTTTAAAAGAAGAAGTTCAAATTCTACAAGAAGTACCCACAGTTGACGAAGTTTTTAAAGAGTGGAGAGAAATTCGAGATGAAGAATTAAAGGCTTCATCTGTTCATACTGAAACATGGGCTTTCATTAAGTTTTTGAAAAAGTTTGGAACACAACCAATATCAGATGTTACAGGGCAGGAAATACAGAGGTTTATTTTAGATTTAAATTTAGCACCTACAACACGTGTGATAAGAAAAACTTATTACAATTTATTATTCGAGTATGCTCAAAAGGTTGGATATATAAAAAGCAACCCAATGTTACAGGTTGTTTTACCTAAAATTAGAGCTACTTCAGATGATGTAAGAAGAAAACAAAATGGGTTTCTCGACCGTAAAGAAATGAGATTAATTCTTAATTATGGGTATAGTTTGTCAAAGTATCGAAGGCAGACAGCATTATTTGAATTTATGTTTCTAACGGGTTTACGTATAGGAGAATTACTTGCTTTAAAATGGGAAGATATTGATTTTCAAAAAAAGTCTCTTACTGTTAATCATACTTTAAATTTACATGGTTATGTAGCGAATGCAAGACAATTGCTTTCACCTAAGACTGCGCATTCGTATCGTACTATTTCATTGAATAAAAGATGTATGGAAATATTAGAATTATTTTCTAATGATAGTTATGATAAAGAGTTTATCTTTGTAAGTGAAAAAGGTCGTATTTATGGGAGAGACGAATTATCAACCTATTTTAAGAGAATTTGTTCTAAAAAGTTGGGGAGTGAAGGTGAAGAACGTCGTTATCATTTACATATGTTAAGACATTCTCATATTTCATTATTAGTTGAAATGAATGTACCTATCAAGGTGATTATGGAACGAGTTGGGCATTCAAATGAGAAAATGATTTTACAAGTGTACAGTCATGTAACCAAAAACATGCGAAATGATTTAAATTTTAAAATGAATGAGCTTAGTTTTTAGGACTAACCAAAAACTAACCAAACTAGGCGGAAAGAGAGGGAAAGTTAGGGAAAACAGAGGAGGTAAGATTATCTTGAAAAGTTGTCAAACAGCTTGTTTAAAGGTTTTTTGGGCTTCTGTTTTCTAAAATGAACTTATGAAACTAACAGACAGTATACAATACCTGAAAGGTGTCGGACCTAAATCTTTTGAAAATTATCAGAAGCTTGGCATTGCTACAATACAGGATTTATTGCTTTATTTCCCTTTTCGTTATGAAGATTTTGCTGGACGTTCAATTTTTGAAATGGTAGATGGAGAAAAAGCAACGGTGATTGGTGAAGTGGTGACACCCGCCAATGTCCAATATTATGGCTTTAAACGCAACAGGCTCACGTTTAAACTCAAACAAGGTGAAGCTGTGGTTGCTGTGAGCTTTTTTAATCAGCCCTATTTGGCGGATAAGATTGAGGTTGGAAAAGAAGTCGCGGTCTATGGCAAGTGGGAACAAAAAAAGCAGCAATTGCTAGGGATGAAAATATTAACACAAGCAGAAGACGGCTTTTCCCCTGTATATCACCTTACCGCAGGGATGAAGCAATCCAGCTTGGTGAAAACAATTCAAATGGCCTTTGAAAGTGGGCTTCTATCGGAGTTAAACGAGAATCTGCCAGACTATTTATTGAAAAAGTACCGTTTGATGCCTCGGCAGGAGGCGGTACGTGCCATGCATTTTCCAGAGGATATGGAGATGCACAAGCAAGCTTTAAGGCGCGTGAAGTTTGAAGAACTCTTTTACTTTCAACTGAAGTTGCAGGCTTTGAAACATAAAGAGAAAGCACAACGCTTTGGACGGAAGGTTATTTTTGACCAGCAGTTGATGGAAGAAAAAATTAAAAATCTTCCTTTTGACCTGACAGGTGCCCAACAAAAATCATTAGATGAAATTTTAGCAGATATGTCCTCAGCTTACCATATGAACCGTCTTTTACAAGGTGATGTCGGGTCAGGTAAAACAGTCGTTGCCAGCTTAGCAATGTATGCAGCTGTATTATCAGGGCTTCAAGCAGCTATAATGGTCCCTACTGAAATTTTAGCCCGACAACATTTTGCTAACTTAAAGAATCTTTTTCCCGAGCTAAAAATTAGCCTTCTCGTTTCGGGTTTAAAAGTTGCGGAGAGAAGAGAGATACTAGACAGTTTAGCAAGTGGTCAGACACAGATGGTTGTGGGAACGCACGCTTTGGTTCAGGAAGGTGTTGATTTTTATGACTTGGGTCTGGTCATTACCGATGAACAACATCGCTTTGGGGTTAACCAACGGAAAGTTTTACGCGAAAAAGGTCAAAACCCTGATGTACTTATGATGACTGCGACACCAATTCCTCGGACTTTAGCGATTACGGCTTTTGGGGATATGGATGTCTCCATCATCGATGAATTGCCTAAAGGACGGCAACCGATTACGACCAGATGGGTAAAACATGAGCAGCTTCCAGAGGTCTTACGATGGATAAAAGAAGAACTGGTGCAGCAGGCTCAAGTCTATTTTATTTCGCCGCTTATTGAAGAATCAGAAGCTTTAGATTTAAAGAATGCTGTAGCTCTTTATGAAGAGTTAAACCAATATTTTGGCGAAGAAACAGGCATAGGTTTACTGCACGGGAAGATGAAAAATGAAGAGAAAGATCAGATCATGCAGACCTTTAAGGCAGGGGATTTGTCTGTTCTGGTTTCCACAACGGTGATTGAAGTCGGTGTGGATGTGCCGAATGCAACGATTATGGTGATTATGGATGCGGATCGCTTTGGCCTCTCTCAGCTGCATCAGTTACGAGGCCGTGTAGGGCGGGGGAGTAAGAAGTCCTATACGATACTTGTTGCCAATCCCAAGACAGAATCAGGTAAAAACCGGATGGAGATCATGTGTCAAACGCAGAATGGGTTCCGTTTAGCGGAAGAAGATCTGAAGATGCGAGGCTCCGGAGAAATATTCGGCGTGCGTCAATCAGGTTTACCAGAATTTCTAGCAGCTGACATAGTGAATGATTACAATATTTTAGAGGTGGCACGTCAAGAAGCGCAGGAAGTTTTTAAAACACCTGACCGCCCAGAATATCAGATGATGCTTGCAGACTTGGATGTTGACGGTGGCTTTGATTAACGTTGAAATTGTGAATTCAAGAAAGAAGGAAAAAACATGGGACTTCTCTTAGCATTTCTAGGTGGTGGACTTTCTCTGATGAATTTTTCTGCCGAATGGCAGTCTCTTCCCATGCAGTTCATCTTCACTCTCCTCTCCTTAAGCAGTATGTTTGCCTATAAAGGAAAGCGCACAAGAAGATCCTATGAAGGAGATGGAACAAGTATCTTTACCTTTGGTTTTGCCTTGTGTTTCCTTTCATTTATCGGATCAGCATCTATTCTTCTGGCTTTATTTATGGGCTGGCAGTAAATAAAAAACATAAGCGGAGTATCTCCGACTTATGTTTTTTATTTTCCTAAACAGAACTGGCTGAAAAGCTGAGTAATCAGTTCATCCGGTGCAGCTTCTCCGGTTATTTCACCAAGCAATTGCCAGCAGCGCGTGATATCCACTTGGATGAGGTCCACAGGAAGTCCCATCGCCAACCCTCTGTTTGCTTCTTTCAAAGCATCTAAAGCTTGTTCGACCAGACCGATATGACGTGCATTGGAAAGAGTAGTTGCATCTTTTGCTTCAATTTCCCCAGAGAAAAATAGAGCGCGTATTTGTTTTTCAACGGCATCAAGATTTTCATTTTTTAAGGCAGAAATTCTGATAAAGTCTTCAGGGAGTTTTTCGAGCTCAATTTTTTCTGGTAGATCGGTCTTATTCAGCAAGATGATACGGTTTGTCGCAGAGGAAAGTTCCAATAATTCCAGATCTTTAGGAGTTAAAGGTGATGAAGCATCAAGTACAAGCAAGACCAAGTCGGCTTCTTCTAAGGCTTTTTGACTACGTTCGACACCAATCTTTTCAACGACATCCTCAGTTTCTCGTATACCAGCAGTATCAATTAACTCAAGGGGCACACCACCAATATTGGCAAACTCTGTGATAACATCACGTGTTGTTCCTGCTATATCGGTAACAATGGCCTTTTCTTCACGTAAAAGCTGATTGAGCAAACTTGATTTCCCCACATTTGGACGACCAATGATTGCTGTTCTCAAACCTTCACGGAGAATCTTGCCACGTTTAGCTGTGGCAAGCAGTGTTTCCAGAAGCTGTTCAAAATGAGCCGTTTTTTCCAGAAGCATTTGACTTGTCATTGTTTCAACGTCATCATATTCAGGATAATCAATATTAACTTCAACTTGCGCAAGTGATTCTAAAATTTCTTGACGAATGTTGTTAATCAAGTTAGAGAGGCTTCCATCAAGTTGTTTTACAGCAATATTGGCTGCCTGGTCTGTTTTAGCGCGAATCAAATCCATTACGGATTCGGCTTGGGCCAAGTCAATACGTCCATTTAAAAAAGCACGTTTAGTAAATTCACCCGGTTCAGCGAGGCGTGCGCCAGAGCGAAGCAGGAGTTGCAAAATTTCTTGAGTGACAGCAATTCCGCCATGTGTGTTGATTTCTACAAGATCCTCACGTGTAAAGGTTTTAGGAGCTTTCATCACAGAGAGCATAACCTCATCAACGAGACGGTCTTTATCAAATATATGACCGTAGTTGATGGTGTGTGAAGCTACTTTATCGAGATCTTTTCCTTGAAAGACCTTTTTAGCGATTGAGAGCGCATCGCTACCAGACAATCGGACGATAGCAATCGCTCCTTCACCTAAAGGTGTGGAAATGGCTGCTATAGTATCAAATTCTTTTGTTATCATATTTTTATCCTAATTACTAATTTCAGTATGCCTTATTATATAACAAGTCGTGATAAAAATAAAGATTCGTCAACTCCTTCTTAAAGGTTTATCTTATCCATATTGAGCAAAATTCTAGTAAAATAAGAGTATGAGATTGGATAAATATTTGGCGGAAGCCGGACTCGGATCACGTAAAGAAGTGAAGGTGATTCTGAAGACAGGAAAAGTGACAGTGAATGATCAGAAGGTGAAAGATGGCAAACGACATGTTGAGCCAGGTAAAGACAGTGTAAACTATGATGGCCAGCCCCTAGTTTATCAAGAATTTTATTATTATCTCCTTAATAAACCTGCTGGTGTTGTTTCGGCGACAAAGGATAATAAGGACAAAACAGTTGTTGAATTATTAAAGGCTCAAGATTTTCGCGAAGATCTTTTTCCTGTAGGGCGTTTAGATAAAGATACAGAAGGCCTTCTTTTGCTGACAAATGATGGACCACTCAGTCATAATCTCTTGAGCCCCAAGAAACATGTGGAAAAAGAATATTTTGCTCAAATCCAAGGCCAAGTTACACAAGAGACAGTTCGAGAATTTGCAGCAGGTTTGACCTTGAAATCTGGAGAGAACGTCAAACCAGGTCAACTTTTTATTGAGAAATCAGAGGAGAGTAAAAGTGACATCCGCCTCATTATTCATGAGGGGAAATTTCATCAGGTCAAACGAATGTTTGAAGCTGTAGGGATGAAGGTAACTTATCTCAAACGGATACGTATGGGAAGTTTAAAACTGGATAAGGCATTAACTTTGGGCGCGTATCGTCCGCTCACAGAAGAGGAAATTTTAAAACTCAAGGAGTAGCTATGGAAGAAGTAGTTTCTGTAAAAAATTTAAGTGTCCAATTTGAAAAAGAGGTGGTTTTGAAAAACCTATCTTTAAGTCTATTTGCAGGAGAAATTGTGGGACTCATTGGTCCTTCAGGTTCAGGAAAGTCAACTTTTATAAATGCATTGCTCGGGATTGTTGCTCCTAATAGTGGGGAAATCAAACTCCTTGACATCCAGATTCCTAACCGCAAAGTGATGCGTAAGATTGGCTATATGGCACAGTCGGATGCCTTGTTTGCAGAACTTACAGGCAAACAAAATATGGAATTTTTCGGCGCCCTTCAAGGAAAAATAAGTGAAGAGGAGCTGCTTAAAGCTGCTCAAACCGTGGGGTTAACATCCGCCTTGTCCAAAGCTGTCTCAAAATATTCTGGCGGGATGAAACGCCGCTTGTCTTTGGCCATTGCCCTACAGACGAATGCCCCTTTACTATGTCTGGATGAGCCCACCGTTGGTATTGATCCAGAACTTCGACAGGAAATATGGACAGAGCTTAAACGACAAGCAGGGATGGGCAAAGCTATTCTTATGACGACACACGTCATGGATGAGGCAGAGCGGTGTGATCGAGTTATTTTATTAAGAGACGGGCACTTTGTGGCCCAAGGAAGTCCTGAAGCCCTTAAATCCCAGTTCCATGTTTCTACTGTGGAAGAGGCATTTATTCAAGCAGCACAAGCAGGTGATGATGATGAGAATTAAAGCGATTTTTAAACGTATACTGCTCCAAAGACTGAGAGATAAACGAAGCTTAGCTTTACTTTTCTTTGCTCCTCTTGGCATTCTCACTCTTTTATATTTTCTTCTTCAAGTTCCGTCGGATATAAAATACCGTGTGGGTCTACAAGAAAACCAACACGTTTTAGCACAAGTTTTCAAGCAGAACGATAAACTAGAAGTGATTGAAATAGAAGAAACGTTAGATAAACGAGAAACAGTAAATGCTCACAATTTGGATGCCCTTGTACAGCTAGTAGGAAATGAAATAGAAGTAACCTATGCAAATAGAGACACAGCAAAAACACAAGCACTTACTCAGATGATTGGACAAGTTGCTCAAAAGATCCCAGCGATCATGCGAGAAAACCCAGCAAAAAGTTCTGTAGAAAAAGTGCCGCAAGCCTCGTTAGAGCCCCCCACCCTGAACGTAAAAAGTCATTATCTTTATGGAGACAGTTCATTGAGTATGTTTGACAATCTGGCGCCACTGCTGGTCAGCTTCTTCGTCTTCTTCTTTGTCTTTTTAATATCAGGCATTTCTCTTGTTAATGAACGAAGCAGTGGTACACTTATGCGAATGCTGGTTACGCCTGTCAGACGGACTGAAATTGTGGCTGGTTATACTTTAGCCTATGGTTTCCTCGCCCTCCTTCAAACAAGCTTAATTGTGCTTTGGACACGTTATGTTTTACAAATGCAGATTTTGGGGAACTTCATCTTTGTTTTGTTGATTAATTTACTGATTGCTCTGATTGCGCTTTTGATTGGACTTTTGTTGTCTGCCCTTGCAAAAACTGAATTTCAATTTATCCAATTTGTTCCGATAGCTGTCGTACCACAATTCCTCTTTTCAGGTATTATTAATGTCGACACAATGGCAGAGCCCTTGCGCTGGATTGCCCATCTTATGCCTCTGTATTATGGAGTTGATGCACTTCAAAAAGTAGTGAAACAAGGTATGGGCCTCTCTCAAATTGGGAATAACCTGCTTATTTTAGGGGGGCTTGCTCTTGTATTTTACGTAGCTAATGTAGTGGCTTTGAAAGGTTTAAGAAAAACTTAGCTCTTCAAATAAAAAGCGAGTTATTTTCGCTTTTTTGTTATAATGATTGAGAAGAGTATTTGAAGGGATTTTACAAATGGAAAATTTAAAAAAACAAGTAGGTATAAAAGCAGCTGAATACGTGAAGTCTGGTATGATTGTTGGTTTAGGCACAGGTTCAACGGCGGCTTTCTTTGTGGAAGAACTGGGACGTCGTGTTAAGGAAGAAGGTCTAAATATTGTTGGCGTTACGACATCAAATGTAACCAGTCAGCAAGCTGCAAGTCTTAATATTCCTTTAAAATCAATTGATGAAGTGGACCATGTTGATGTGACAGTAGATGGTGCAGATGAAATTGATACAGCCCTTAATGGGATTAAAGGTGGCGGTGCAGCCTTGCTGATGGAAAAAATCGTAGCCACATATTCTAAAGATTATATTTGGATTGTTGATGAAAGTAAACTTTCACAAAATCTTGGAAGTTTTAAAGTTCCTGTTGAAGTCATTCCTTATGGTTCAGAGCAGTTGTTCCGAAAATTTGAAGCGGCAGGTTATGGCCCAACATGGCGTATGAATGGCCAAGATAAACTTATAACTGATATGCAACATTATATTATTGATTTGCATATCGAAAAGATTACTGAGCCAGAAAAGTTGGCTGAAGAGCTTGACTTAACAGTGGGAGTTGTCGAGCATGGTTTGTTTAATAACATGGTCAAAAAAGTTATTGTTGCAGGACAAGCCGGTGTGAAAATTATAGAAAAATAAAAAGAAGGAGAGGACTCCTTCTTTTTATTTGGTCTTAAGCCATTGTTCCACGCCCCACTTATGAGATCCCCGCTTGAGTTTCGCCAAAGCAGTCGGCACATCAAACCAGAAAATTTTATTGAAATCTTCAAGAGGAGCCTGATCAAAATGAACCTCCAGAGTCTCGTAGATGTAAGCAGGATTGCAAAAATATTTATCCCGATGTGAGCTATAAAAATATTCGTCGGCTTGACCGAAATATCGGCCTAAGGTCGCAGTCGCCCCTAACTCTTCCAGAAGTTCTCTTTCTAAAGCGCGGGCATGATTTTCATCTGCTTCAATTTCTCCGCCAGGGAGAAAAAAGGCCCCGTTTGGTGCTTGAACAAGGCAGATTTGGCTCTTGTTTTCACGTGAAACAATCCCATACACTCCATAACGGTATTGGTAATCGACTCCGGCAATTTTTTCACCGAAGACTGGAATTTCTTGTTGTGTCATATTTACGGCCCTCCGATATAATTTTATAGAAGAAAATTTAATTATATTCTATCAAAAAGTTGACAATTTTGATAAAATAAAGAGGCTAAACAAAGCTCTTGCGAAGGGAAATATGAACAGTGAAAAAATTCAATCTTAGTAAAATGATTATTATCGCCTTAATTATTGTTATTTCAGCATTTACAGCAATCTTCATCTCGGCTGATAATTTTAAGAATAATAAAAATCCATCAACGATGACGCAAATTATTAATGATGGTACAGGAACCATAGACAGAATTATTGGTGCACCGATCCGTTTTGTTCAGGACAAAGCCAATCAAGTGGGCAATCTTTTTGATACATATAAACAAAATCAGTCATTGAAAACACAGGTGGCAGACTTAAGCAGTACGAAAAATAATCAAGAAAGTCTAGAAGTTGAAAATAAAGAATTAAAAGAAGCCTTGAAGCTTCAAGAAACATTGACAGACTATAAGAGTATTTCGGCAAATGTGATTACACGTAATCCTGCCAGCTGGGCAGATACGCTCGTTATTGACAGTGGGAGTAAACAAGGTATCAAAAACCGTCAACTCGTTATGGCTAATGGGGGTGTTATTGGGCGTGTAAGTCAGGTAAACGAAAATTCCTCTAAAGTTTCCTTGCTGAGCTCCGATAAAGGTATTGATGCTAAAATCCCCGTTCGCCTGGGTAGCCCGAGTGATCCAGTAAATGGACTTCTTGCGAGCTATGATGAGGATCAGAATGCTTATGTTGTCACATCTTTAGTGGGGGAAGGCAATATCGAAAAGGGAAGCCAGGTTGTTACTAGCGGTCTTGGAGGAGATTCACCACGTGGTCTCCTGCTTGGAACAGTAATTGATGTTAAAGAAACAGATCAAGGCTTGAACCGTAAAGTATATGTGAAACCTGCCAGCAATTTGTATGATATCCGGTTTGTCTTTGTGATTCAAGGCATGATTGGAGGCAACTAAATATGAGTCGTTTTAGCTTTCAATTTTTTAGTCCTCTATTTCTTTTTTTCCTGCTCTTGCTTGATGGGCAGCTGACGCATTTCTTTACGGCTTTGTCCGGTGGAAGTATCATGCCTGTAAGCCACCTGCTGCTCATTTTCATGGTATATACTGTGACACAGCACCGTCATAGCTATGTTCTCATCGTAGGTGTTCTTTTGGGAATTGTCTATGACAGTTACTTTTTAGGAATTTTTGGTATTGCCAGTTTGATTTTGCCCCTTATTGCTCTTTTTGTTTATCAAATCCAAACTGTTGTATTTACTAACCGCTGGACACGTTTATTTACAGTGATTATCATTGTTTTTGCTTTCCAAGTTTTAAGTACACTTATTGTTAACTTGGTGGGTGTTGTCAATGTCAATTTTGTCTCATTTATCGTTAGACAACTTGCACCAACATTAGCCTTAAATATTGTCTTTGCAATACTGCTGCAATGGCCTTTAGAAAAGATGTATCGCCTTCGGTGAACATCTTTTTGTAATTAAAGAGTAAAAAAAGTATTCTTAAAGAAATTAAATTGACTTGATTAGGTTATGAAAGAGTGTTATACTTGGGACTATCTTAGCGTTATATTTATAAATTATAGAAAACGGGAAGAAAAGAAAACTATGAAAAAGAAACTTATCACCGCATTGATGTTGTCGACAGTCATTTTATCATCGGGCGCAAGCCTTGGAGCGGTAAAAGCGGACAGCACAGACGATCAAATCGCAAAACAAGATGCAGCAATCAACGCTGCTAAAGGTTCTTCTGCTGAAGCGCAAGCAAAAGTAGATGCGATTCAATCACAAGTAAATAGCTTACAATCTAAAAAAACTTCAACAGCAAATGAAGTAAATAAATTGATGAAGGAGCAAAAAGAACAATCAGCAGAGATTGCTCGTTTGCACAAAGACATCAAAGAACGTAACACAGCTCTTGAAGCACAAGCACGTAGCGCTCAAACAAGCGGTTCAGCGACAGACTACATGTCTACTATCTTGGATTCAAAATCTTTGACTGATGCAATTCAAAAAATGACAGCGATGGCAACCGTTTCTGGTGCCAACAAAGCCATGCTTGAAAAACAACAAGAAGATGAAAAAGCTATTCAAGCCAAGTTAAAAGATAATGAAGCAAAATACGCTAAAGCTACAAAACTTCAACAAGAGTTAGAAGCACAAAGTAACGAGTTGGCAAGCCAAGAAGCCGCCCTCAAAGTTGCTCAGTTAAATTATCAAACAACAATTGCTAACTCTGAGAGCAAAAAACAAAGTTTGATTGACCAAAAAGCAGCTGCAGTAGCTGCTCAAGAAGCCGCAGCTAAACAAGCTGCAGCAGTGGAAGCTCAACAAGCGAAAGCAGAGCAAGCTGCTCAAGCCGCTCAAGCCGCTCAAAAAGCACAAGCAGAACAAGCTGCAGCATCTAAGAGCGAAAATAAATCAACTGCAAGTACAGAAACAGTACCTGTTGTTACAGCACCTGTTGTTGAGACAGCTCCAGCGGCCTCTGCACCAGCAGCATCAACGCCAGCTGTAGAAGAAAGCAAACCAGCATCAAATAACAACACAACCACTACGAATACTGGTTCAAACTCAAATACAAGTACTGGTTCAAATAACACTAACAACAGCAACAACACTAACAATAATAATGCATCTGGAGGTTCAGGTTCAACAAGTACTCCAGGATCAAGCTTGAGCAATCCTTATCCATGGGGACAATGTACTTGGGGTGTTTGGGAATACTTCGGTGGAAGCATCCCTACTTATGCCGGTAACGCTGGTGACTGGGTAGTTTACGCAAATAGTGGACCAGCAGTTGGCACAATTGCGGTGTTCCCTCCAGGGAATCAAGGTGCCGGTGGTGTAGGTCACGTTGCCGTGGTCACAGCTGTAAATGGTAATAAACTTACTGTCTCAGAAACAAACTTCTCAGGACCTAATGGTGGCGGTTTAGGTATCCGCACAACTCGCGAAGTTTCAGCTGCAGGTGTAAGTTTCATCCGTCCATAAGAAATAATTCAAAACAAGTAATGAATATTGCTTGTTTTTTTGTCCATTGATAAAAAATAGAAATCGACAGAAACAAACTTAAACGTAACTGTAATTGTTTTGTTACAAAATGGGTGTGGGCACATGATACAATATACTATATTCACCGAACTAACCTAGGGAGGCAAATTTAAAATTTTATGAAGAAAAAACTTATTACAGCATTGATGCTTTCGACAGTCGTGCTTACGGCTGGCGCACCTTTTGCTGCCGTAAAGGCTGATTCAACAGATTCAAAAATTGCACAACAAGATTCAAAAATCGCTAATGCAAAAAATGAAGCTGCTAAAGCGCAATCACAAGTTGATTCAATTCAATCACAAGTAAGCACTTTAAAATCAAAGCAAACATCAATGACTAAAAAAGTTAATGAGTTGATGGCTCAACAAAAGGAACAATCACAACAGATTCAAAAGTTGAGTGAGAGTATCAAGGAGCGCAATACCGCACTTGAAGCTCAAGCACGTAGTGCACAAACTGATGGTTCAGCAACAAACTATATGTCTGCTGTACTGGACTCAAAATCTTTAACAGATGCGATTCAAAAAATGACAGCAATGGCAACAGTTGCTGGCGCTAACAAGTCAATGATTGAGCAACAACAAGCTGATCAAAAAGCTATTCAAACGAAGTTAGCGGATAACCAAAAGAAATATGCTGAAGCAACAAAACTTCAACAAGAGTTAGATGCACAAGCTAATGAGTTGGCGACACAAGAAGCTGCTCTCAAAGTTGCACAGTTAAACTACCAAGCTACAGTAACTACTGCAGAAGGTAAAAAACAAGATTTATTGAGCCAAAAAGCAGCCGCTGAAAAAGCCGCTGAAAAAGCAGCAGCCGCTGAAAAAGCCGCTGCAGCTAAGTCTGTAGTAGCTCAACAAGAAAAAGCTGTAGCTGCGGCTCCTGCTGCTTCTAATCCAGCTCCATCTACTGGTAATACTGCTGGTAATAGCAATTCTTCTACACCAACACCAACACCGGAACCAACTCCAGATCCAGAACCAACTCCAGATCCAGGTAAACCTGTAAATCCAGGACACAGTGGGACTAACCCTTATCCTGCTGGTCAATGTACTGCATTTGTCTGGGACTACTTTGGTGGTAACATGCCAACATACATGGGGAATGCTGGTGACTGGGTTGCTTATGCAAACAGTGGACCTGCAGCAGGTACAATTGCTGTATTCCCACCAGGTAACCAAGGCGCAGGCGGCGTAGGACACGTTGCAGTTGTTCTTTCTGTATCTGGTTCAAAAATGACAGTTATTGAAGGAAACTTCAACGGCGGATGGGGAACAACACGTGAATGTTCAACAGCTGGCGTAAGCTTCATTCGTCCATAATTAAATAAGATTTAAATACAAACTACGGTTTGTATTTTTTATCTCAAAATTTTAGCACTCTTTATATTAGAGTGCTAATTTTTTTGCCAAAAGTCATAAAAAATGCTAAAATAGATTATGGTAGAAGTGAATATAATCTACTTTTAGAGAGGCGATGGTTGAAAAACCAAGTGAGTCTCTAAAAATTCCATGTCAAGAAGGTTTAAATCATATGAATAACACAGAATTTTACGAACGCCTAGGTGTGGATAAAAATGCCAGCCAAGACGAAATTAAAAAAGCTTATCGAAAGATGTCCAAAAAGTATCACCCAGATATTAATAAAGATCCGGGTGCAGAAGACAAGTACAAAGAGGTTCAAGAAGCTTATGAAACTTTAAGTGATGAACAAAAACGTGCGAGCTACGATCAATATGGTGCCGCAGGTGCTAATGGTGGTTTTGGTGGAGGTCAAGGTGGTTTCTCTGGCTTTGACGGTTTCCAAAGTGCAGGTGGCTTTGGTGGTTTTGAGGATATTTTCTCAAGCTTCTTCGGTGGGGGCGGTGGTCAAGCTGATCCGAATGCGCCACGTCAAGGAGATGACTTACAATATCGTATCAATTTGACATTTGAAGAAGCCATTTTTGGTGTTGAGAAAGAAATCAAATATCATCGCGAAGAGCTTTGTCACACTTGTGCGGGTTCAGGTGCCAAACCGGGTACTCATGCTGAAACATGTCATAAATGTCATGGACGAGGTCAAACACAAGTTATTCGCGATACTCCATTAGGACGTATGTCAACAAATGTCGTCTGTGATGTTTGTCATGGTACAGGTAAAGAAATCAAATCTCCTTGTCCTACATGTCACGGTACAGGTCACGAAAAATTGGCACACACTGTTAAGGTAAAAGTCCCAGCTGGTGTTGAATCTGGTCAACAAATGCGCCTCCAAGGTCAAGGTGATGCGGGGACAAACGGCGGTCCTTATGGGGATCTCTACGTCCGCTTCCAAGTTGCTGCAAGCGATAAGTTTGAACGTGATGGTAGCGAAATTTATTACAAGATGCCATTGAACTTTGTTCAGGCAGCCTTAGGTGATGAGATTGAAGTACCAACCGTTCACGGGAATGTGAAGTTGAAGATTCCTGCTGGTACGCAAACAGGTACCAACTTCCGACTTAAAGGCAAAGGTGCACCTAAATTACGTGGTAGCGGTCAAGGTGACCAACATGTTGTGATTAATATTGTCACACCTGAAAAATTGAATGAAGCTCAACGTGATGCTTTGCGTGAGTTTGCAAAAGCGAGCGGGCAAAATATATCAGAACAGAAAAAAGGTTTTTTCGATAAATTTAAATAAAAAAGCTGTCCTTAGACAGTTTTTTTGTTTATCAATTAGGTAAATGCTACTGTATTTGATATAATGTTTTTATGAAACTTGTGAATTATAAACCAGACTATCTTCTAGAAGCTGTGTATAACTTGGATGTGGAAAACTTAAAAAAGCGAGATATCCGAGGAATTATGGTGGATTTAGATAATACACTTATCGCTTGGAATAATCCCGATGGAACACCCGAATTGCACCAATGGCTACAGCTAATGCGTACAAATGGTATAAAGGTTATTGTCGTGTCAAACAATAAACATGAACGTGTCAAACGTGCGGTAGCTAAATTTGATGTTGGTTTTGTTTCGCGTGCGATGAAACCTTTTGCTTGGGGAATAAATAAAGCCTTAGTTAAACTTAACGAACAACCGGACCACGTCATTATGGTTGGGGATCAACTCATGACAGATATTCGAGCAGCTCATCGTGCAGGAGTCCGTAGTATTCTTGTCAAACAATTGGTGGAGTCTGACGGTTGGAGTACCAAGTTCAACCGTTGGCGTGAACGCCGTGTGTGGAAAAAGTTGATTCGAAAATACGGCTATCCTAAATGGAATACAAGATTATAACTCTGCAGAGGCAGGGTTATTTTCTTTTGCTGGACTTTTCCCGAGGTTTTCCACTTTATTTTTCTACTTATCCCAAGTTTTCCACAGTTTTACACACCTTATTCACAAAAATGTGGAAAACTGTGAATAAATGTGTGGAAAAAAAGAAACCTCAATGAAGTTTCTTTTTTTATTTACATTAAGCCACGTTCTTTATACCATTGATCAGGCTGCCAGATCCAATGTCTTCCATCTTTTTCAAGAAGATCAAAAGCTTCCTGTGGTCCCATGCTTGCTGCCGGATATTTAGGGAGCTCCTGATGAGCTTCATCCCATGCTTGGCGGATAACATCAATGAGTTCCCAAGAACGAGAAACTTCTTCCCAGTGGGAGAAATTAGTACCATCACCATGTAAAACGTCAAGCAAGAGTTTTTCATAAGCTTCGGGAGAATTTCCTAAAATTGCTGCATCATGGCGGTAGCCAAGTTTGATAGGCGCGATATTGAAGCCTTGACCGACTTCTTTGCCATTAATTGTAAGGGAGAAGCCTTCAGTAGGTTGGATATAAATGGTAAGGATGTTTTCCCCAAGAGCTGTATCAAAAATATTGTTAGGGTCTTGCTTGAAGACAATGTTAATGCGTGTTCCTTTTTCTGTCAAACGTTTCCCGCTACGTACGTAGAAAGGGACGCCAGCCCAACGGTCATTGTCAATGAGGAATTTTCCAGCGACAAAAGTTTCTGTGTTAGAATCTGGCGCTACAGAAGGTTCAGAACGATAGGCTGCAAAGTCCTTGCCATCAATCTTGCCCTCGATATATTGGCCAGGAATGAAAGCTTCAAGCGCTTCTTGTCTTGAATATTTACGAATGCTGTGGAGGGCCTTGACCTTTTCGTTCAAAATATTTTCTTGTGTAAAAGTTTGAGGTTTTTCCATAGCTAGTAAAGCCAAAACCTGGAGCACATGATTTTGAATCATATCCTTGAGTGCGCCACTCGTTTCATAATAACCGCCGCGATCTTCAACACCAATACTTTCAGCAAATGTAATCTGTATATTGTCGATATGGTCCTTGTCCCAGATGGATTCAAACATTTGGTTGGCAAAACGGATAGCTGAAACCGATTGAATCATTTCTTTTCCGAGATAGTGGTCAATACGGAAGGTTTGGTCTTCCGAAAAGACATCTTTAAGTGCGGTATTCAGTTCTTGAGCTGTTTCCAAATCACTTCCGAATGGCTTTTCGATAATCACACGTTCAAAACCTTTCCCTGTCAGAATCTTTTCTGACTTGAGATGGTTAGCAATGATTGAGAAAAATTGTGGCGCCATAGCCAGATAGAAAACTTGGTTGCAAGCAGTATCATACTTTTCTCGGAGCTGATCTCCCAGCTCTTTGAGGGCATGATAGTGACTGCTGTCATTGACATCATGGCTTTGATAGTAGAAGTGGCTCGAGAAGGCCTTGAGTTCGTCTTGATCATGGCTTAAACCCGCCAAAGATTCGATAACGATTTGGCGATAATACTCATCGGTCCACGGGCGACGCGCAGTACCAATCACTGCAAAATTTTCTGCAATTTCGCCTTTTTTATAAAGTTGGAAAAGGGCGGGATAAAGTTTCCGTTTAGCGAGGTCACCAGTTGCCCCGAACATGGTAAAAAGTACTTGTTTACTCATAAGTCTCTTCTTTCTATTGATTATCAAACATCATTTTCAGCATAGTCGATATAAGTATCAACATAGTCCAGATAGTCTTTGTTTAACTGTGCTTTTATATCCTGATACTCAGCTTCAGTATAGTCACGCTCAGCAATTTTAGCACGATAAAAAGGTAAGTTTAATTCTTTTTGAAGTCTCTCTTCAAGCTCTTTACGATTCATAATGATTTCCTTATATGAGAAAAATTTACTACTAAGAAAATTATATCACAAAATCACCTTTGCGCCCTCCAAGTGAGATTCTTTCGAATGAAAGTGATAGAATAGAAATATGTCTTTATTAACTTTTACACTTTGTATGCTCCTGCTTGGCGTTGTTGCCGGTATTGTAGGAAGCATTTTAGGTCTCGGTGGTGGAATTATTATCACGCCGATTATTACCTCTTTTTTTGGTGTTGATATAAAATATGCAATCGGTGCCAGTATTGTCGCTGTTATTGCAACGAGTTCAGGCGCCGCCATTTCTTATTTGAAAGATGATTTGGTCAATGTTCGTGTTGCCATGTTTTTAGAAATTTTTACCACAATTGGTGGATTACTAGGAGCGATTTTGGCCGGACTCTTTAATGCTGCGGTATTAAATATTCTTTTTGCTTGTTTATTGATTTTTCAAGCCTATAATATGTGGCGCAAGCTGCATCAAGGTGAGAAAGTCTTGCAAAATGTTACCTCAGATAAGTGGGCAGAAAAGATGAAGCTTAATTCTTCTTACTTTGATAAGCAAACAGGAAAAGAAGTCGCCTATCAAGTGGAGAAAGTCCCAGCTGGCGCTTCGATTATGTTTGGTGCAGGAATAGCTTCAGGACTTTTAGGTATAGGTTCGGGGGCGTTTAAGGTTTTAGCTATGGATACAACGATGAAAATGCCATTAAAACCGTCAACCGCCACCTCAAACCTCATGATTGGGGTAACTGCAGCAGCTTCAGCGACAGTCTACTTCTTTAACGGCTATGTTGACCCGTCCTTAGCAGGACCTTTAGCGATAGGAATTGTAGCTGGCGCAGCTATTGGCTCACGTATTATGCCACATTTACCTGCTCGGACGATTCGCTTGATATTTATTCCTGTAATTGGTCTTATGGCTTTACAAATGATACTTAAAGGACTTGGTTTATGACGGAAGAAAAAGAAAAATTACTTGAAATTGAACTCAGAATAGGAAAAATTTTAAGAGCGGGTGTATTCATTAGCTCGTCAATTATCATTATTGGTTTAATTATGTTTGTTTTCACGGGGCATTCTGGCTACCCAGGAACGACTTATCCTCGAGGCTTGTCTGAAATTGCAGAGGGACTTGTCGCCTTTAAAGCCTTTGCTTGGCTTATGACTGGTCTGTTTCTTTTGATCTTAACACCTGTACTTCGGGTGGTTGCTTCTATTTTTGCCTTTGCAAAAGAGGGCGATAAAATGTATGTCATTATTACGATGATGGTACTTGCTGTATTGGTTATAGCCATCCTTTTAGGGCATACAGGTGCGTAAGCTATTTCTTGCAAAACACTATTGAAACTGGTATTATAGGTAGTGCTGGGGGAGTGGTGGAATGGCAGACACGCATGCTTCAGGTGCATGTGCTCGTAAGGGCGTGGGGGTTCAAATCCCCTCTCCCCCATAACCAGTTACAATCTCGCTTAGGCGGGATTTTTTATTTAAGAGGTGAATATATGGCAAGAAGATTGACAAAAGAAGAGCTGCAGGAGCGCATAGATGAAAATCCCCTCCGTGCGCTAGCAAATATAGGAGAGGAAGTGGGCTTAACGCGTGTCGGGATTGAAAAATTGCTGAAAAGCTATAAGTTAGAAGATTATCGCAATCAAAAGATTAAAGCTTTACGTCGGACAGCAGCAAGGCAAAGAAGATTGAACAAATAAAGGAGAAATCATGGCAAAAATTGGATTTATCGGTACGGGAGTAATGGGCGCAGCAATGGCAGGTCATCTACTTGATGCAGGCAATGAACTGTTCGTCTATAATAGAACAAAAGCAAAAACAGACGCTTTAGTGGCACGTGGCGCAACTTACTGCGCGACGCCACAAGAAATTGCAGAAGCAACGGATATCGTTTTTTCTATTGTAGGCTATCCCAAAGATGTTCGCGAAATTTACTTTGGCGAAAAAGGTGTATTTAAGGCGGATGTACAAGGTGCATTTTTGGTAGATATGACAACATCAGAGCCGGCTTTGGCACAAGAGATTTATCGGGCTGCAAAAGAAGCGGGAGCTTCGGCTTTAGATGCTCCAGTATCGGGAGGTGACATTGGGGCGCAGAATGCAAGCTTAACAATTATGGTAGGTGGTGAGGAAGAAGCCTATGAACATCTCTTGCCTTACTTTGAAACTATCGGCAAAACGATTACGCGTCAAGGTGCAGCAGGAGCGGGTCAACATACCAAAATGGCCAACCAAATTGCTATTGCAGGAACGATGACCGCAATGACAGAGCTAATGGTTTATGCAGATAAAGCGGGGTTAGATGTGGAAAAAGTTCTTCAAACAGTAGGAGGCGGATCGGCAGCCACTTGGTCAATGACCAATTATGCACCGCGTATTTTACGTGAGGACTTTAGTGCGGGTTTCTTCGTTAAACATTTTATTAAAGATTTAGGTATCGCTTTAGCTGAGGCTGAAAAAATGGGGATTGAACTTCCTGCCACAGCAGGAGCGAAAAAGCTTTATGATCGCTTAGCAGAAGAAGGTTATGAAAATGATGGTACACAAGCGCTGATTAAACTTTGGTGGCCAGAAGGCGTGAGACCAAACAAATAAAAAAATAGACCAGATGGTCTATTTTTTTTATTTGAAAATTTACATTTCCTCAGGTGCTTCAACACCAAGTAAGCGCAATGCTTCTTTTAAGACAAGTGAAGTCGCATTCGCAAGTGCTAAACGCGCTTGAAGTCCTTCGTTGTCCTCAAGGATACGTACATGTGCATAATATTTGTTAAAGGCTTGGGCCAATGAAATTGAGTATTTCGCAATAATAGAAGGCTCATATTTGTCGGCGGCACGTTTAACGACATTACCAAAGTCTTGGAGTAATTTCACAATTTCCCAAGCTTCAGCTGGTGTTTCTTCAACATTGACAGGTTGAGGTACATAGTTTGCTTTACGTAAGATGGAACGGATACGCGCATATGCATATTGGACGTAAGGGCCCGTCTCACCTTCAAATGAAACCATCTCTTCAAGGTTGAAGTCGTAACCATTGTTACGGTCAGTTTTTAAGTCATAAAACTTCACAGCGCCAACCCCAACTTGTTGTGCGACACGTTCTTTGTTTGGCAAGTCAGGATTTTTATCATTGATTTGTTTCAGAGCACGTTCTACCGCTTCGTCAAGTGTTGTTTCTAACTTAACAACGTGACCTTTACGTGTGGAGAATTTTTTCCCTCCTTGGGTAACCATACCGAAGGAAACGTGTGTCATATTGTCTGACCAGTCATAACCGGCTTCCTTGAGCACTGCCTTCAATTGTTTGAAGTGATTTTGTTGCTCGCCACCCACAACATAAAGTGATTTTACAAAATCAAAAGTTGCTTTACGGTACATTGCTGTTGCCAAGTCACGTGTGATGTATAATGTTGCACCGTCAGTTTTCTTAATCAAGGCTGGATTAAGGTTGTATTTTTCGAGGTCTACAACCATAGCACCTTTAGACTCGTGCATTAAGCCTTTAGATTCTAAGTCTTCAACAACGGCATCCATCTTATCAGAGTAGAAAGATTCACCTGTAAAGTGATCAAACTCAATGCCTAATTTGCCGTAAATACGGTTAAATTCAATCAAGCTGACATCAGAGAACCATTTCCAGATGCGAAGTGCTTCTTCATCGCCTTGTTCCATCTTAAGGAACCAAGCACGACCTTCTTCGTCTACTGCGGGATCTTCTTTAGCTTCAGCATTGATTTGCACATAGAGTTTCAATAACTCATCGATTGGATTAGCAGTGATTGTCGCTTCATCACCATATTTTTTATAAGCAGTGATCAAGAGACCAAACTGTTTACCCCAATCCCCCAAGTGATTGATTTTGATTGTATTGTAACCAATCTTTTCGTAAATTTTTGAAAGGGAGTCTCCGATAACCGTTGAGCGCAAATGACCAATAGAAAAAGGCTTGGCAATATTTGGAGCTGACATGTCAATAGGAACATTAGCACCATGACCGATATTTTGGTCGCCATAGTCTTCTTTTTCAGTGATAACTTCGTTGATAACTGCTGTGGCAACAGCTTTTTTGTCAAGGAAGAAATTCACGTAAGGACCAGTAGCAACTACTTTATCAAAGCCAGTAGCATCAATGTTCTCAGCGATTTCACCAGCGATGATTTGTGGGGCTTTGCGCAAAGTCTTGGCTAAACTGAAAGCTGGAAATGCGATATCGCCCATTTCTGATGATTTTGGTTTTTCAAGCAAATTTTCGATTTGTTCGAGTTCAAGCGCACCATCGAGTACGGCGAACAAAGATTTTGCTGCTAATAGTTTTTCATTCATGGAATAATTATACCATAATAGAAATAAAAAAGTATAGTGCTTATTGCGTTAAATTTTAAGCTTTATGAGTGAAGTGAGCCAAATAACTTATAGGATAAAGAGCTTTCTTTTTCATAGCTGTATTTTTGTGTAATGTCTTGAATTTAAGGGTTGAAAAAATAACAAATGACTTATTTTGTATTTTTATACATTTTTAAAAAGAAGATGAAAGGGTTGAAGCAAGGGAGAAGTCTCTTTATTCATTGGTATTATAAGGATGGGTGCATATATTTTTATCCTAGGAGGTAAAATATGTATAAATAATAACTTAAAATAAAGACAAATGTAGCTTTATTCCTATATTTTGTTAAGTATTTTTATGCTATAATGAGATTATGAAAAGAGAAGAACGATTAAATTTAATTAAACAAATTATCTCTGAAAATAAGATTGGGACACAGGAAGAGCTTCAAAGTGTTCTAGAATCTAGAGGGGTAAAGATTACACAGGCGAGTCTGTCACGTGATATTCGTGAGTTACATATTATTAAAAAGCGTGAAGACGGCAAGAGCTTTTATGTTTTTTTGACAGAGCTTAATTCGCCGTCACAATCTCTGCTGCAGCAATATTTGACGAACTTTGTGCTGAAAGTGGATGTTGCCAGTGTTAATGTAGTTGTACACACGCACCTTGGTGAGGCAGATCTTTTGGCTAATGCTTTTGATGATGAGCAACGCCCAGAAATTTTAGGGACTTTGGCTGGTGCAGATACTTTATTGCTCATTTGTAAGGATGAAGCGGCAGCAGAGCGATTAGCCTTGGAGATTGAAGATGCCTTATAATGCAAGTAAAGAAAAATTGATTGCACGTATTCTTGATTTGGATTATGTGAAGTCTTTTCAAAAAGCAGAAAACGCTTTACAGGAAGAAAAAGAGTTGTTTGAGCAACAAAGTAAAATGAAGGAGTTGCAAAAGGAAGCTGTTCTCTATCAAAAAATAGGCAAAATGCAGGCCTTTAAAGAGACATCCAATGCAGCCCAAAGGATACACAAGTCTTTAAAAAACGATCCCTTAGTTGAGGATTATCTTTTAAAAATGCAGCCAGTTGATGCTCTTTTGAATCATGTGACCGGTGAAATTGAAAGTAAAGTTAATGAAGCCTTGGGACATTAGGCTATTGGGAGAAGGACCTCGTGTCCTTTTTGTTTTACCTCCAAGCTTGAGCTGGCTTTTTGTATGTTATAATAGAAGCAAACAATTTTCAAAAGAAAGAAGAATTATATGTCTGAAAAAATTTCACCAGGAATGCAGCAATATCTTGATATCAAAGCTGATTATCCGGATGCTTTCTTGCTCTTTCGCATGGGAGATTTTTACGAGCTTTTTTATGAAGATGCAGTGAATGCAGCACAAATTTTAGAATTATCTCTGACTTCGCGCAATAAGAATGCAGAAAATCCGATTCCGATGGCAGGCGTTCCTCACCATTCAGCAGATCAATATATCGAGCAGCTTGTGAATTTAGGCCATAAGGTTGCCGTGGCAGAGCAAATGGAAGACCCTAAAACGGCTGCTGGTATCGTCAAACGCGCGGTTACGCAAGTTATTACACCAGGTACAGCTGTAGATGTGGGTTTAACAACTGAGAATAACTTTTTAGTGGCCTTGGATAAAGCTTCTGAAACATTTTCCCTGGCTTATATGGATCTATCGACAGGCGAATTTAAAGCCACTCAATTCTCCGACTTTTCAGCAGCCCTCAGTGAGATATCCTCCCTAAAGGCACGTGAGATTGTTGTGGGTTATGAGCTATCAGACGATGACAGACAAGTCTTTGAAAAGCAACTGAATGTGATGGTCTCAAAGCAGTATGATTATGAAGACATTGCTTCCACACTTTCTCCCTTAGAAAATCAAGTGGCTTCAAAACTCTTGGCCTACATTAAGCGTACTCAATTAAGGGACTTGAGCCACTTGCAGGAAGTGGAACACTATGAAATAAAAGACTTTCTGCAAATGGACTTTGCAACGAAATCTTCTCTGGAGTTAACCGCCAATAAACGAGAAGGAAAAAAGCATGGCACTCTTTATTGGTTGCTTGATCAAACCAAAACAGCTATGGGGACACGTTTACTCCGAAGTTGGGTAGACCGCCCGTTGATTTCTGCTGACGCCATCAATAAACGTGCGGATGTTGTACAACTTTTCGTGGACAATTTCTTTGAACGTGCCGATTTGATTGAGGCTCTCAAAGGTGTTTATGACCTTGAACGCCTAGCTTCCCGAGTGTCCTTCGGTAAAGTTCTTCCCGTGGATTATTTGCAGTTGGAAAATTCCTTGTCGAATGTCCCAGGCATTAAAAATGTTTTACTGACCATGAACAATCCAGTTCTGGACCCCCTCATCTCTCAACTGGATGAAATTCCAGAACTTATCGCCTTAATACGTCAGGCAATTGATGAATCAGCGCAACGTGTCATTACTGAAGGGGGCGTCATTAAGTCAGGTTATAATGCGCAACTGGACAAATATCGCGAAGCTTTAACAAACGGTACTTCATGGATAGCAGAGTTGGAAGCGAAAGAAAAAGCCAACACAGGAATCTCGACATTAAGAATTGATTTCAACCGCAAAGACGGTTATTATTTCCATATTACGCAAAGTCAGCTTGGCAGTGTTCCTGACCATTTTTATCGTAAGGCAACCTTGAAAAATTCAGAGCGCTTTGGTTCAAAAGAGTTGGCTGAAATCGAAGAAATTATGCTTGAAGCGCGTGAAAAATCAAGTGTTTTAGAATATGATCTTTTTGCGCAGGTACGTACAGAGACTGAACAATATATCTCGCGCCTGCAAAAATTAGCAAAAGCAATTGCCAGTATCGACTGTTTGCAAAGCTTAGCGACCGTTGCGGAAAAATACCAGTATACTCGTCCCATTTTTACCCCAGAGCGAAAGGTAAATATTGTAAAAGGGCGTCATCCTGTGGTGGAGAGTGTTCTTGGCGCTCAAGAATATGTACCCAATGACATTAAGTTGCCAAATCAAACCGCAATTCAGCTTATCACTGGGCCAAATATGTCTGGTAAATCAACCTACATGCGTCAATTTGCGATGATTGTCATTATGGCACAGATCGGCTCTTTCGTACCAGCTGAGCTTGCTGAACTTCCGATATTTGATGCGATTTTTACACGTATTGGTGCAAGTGATAACTTAATTTCAGGAGAGTCGACCTTTATGGTTGAAATGATGGAAGCCAACCATGCTATCCAACATGCTACGCCGCATTCTTTAATCATTTTTGATGAACTTGGACGAGGCACTGCAACTTATGACGGAATGGCTTTGGCGCAGTCGATTATTGAGTATATTCATGATAATATTCATGCTAAAACACTCTTTGCGACACATTACCATGAGCTGACGGAGTTGGCAGACAGTCTTGAGGAGTTAGAAAATGTGCATGTTGCAACCTTGGAAAAAGGTGGTGATGTGACTTTCTTGCATAAGATTACGGAAGGTCCAGCAGATAAATCCTATGGTATTCATGTGGCTAAAATTGCAGGACTGCCAACAAAATTACTTGAACGTGCCGATATTATTCTGCAAAAGTTGGAGAATAAGCCTGTAATGAGTAAAGCACCCGTAGTTGAAAAAGAGCAATTGAGCCTTTTCACTTTTGAAGATAACCATCAAGAGTTGATTGAGAGATTAAAAGAAACGAATGTCGATAATATGACAGCACGCGAAGCTTTGAACTTTTTATGGGATCTCAAAGACAAGCTGTAAGATTTGGTTTTTAATGGCAAAATTGTTAGAATGAAGTAAATAAAGAAGCGTTAAAAGGAGAGTATATGGCGGAAGATAAAGATAAAATTCTCGAAACACCTGAGGTCCCCGAAGTTGAAGCTATAGTAGAAGAGGGCGTTGACACAGCTCCTGAAGTGACAGAGGAAGAAATTCTTGTTGTGTCAGAGACAGATAAACCTTCTCCTGCTGATGAGCCAGTGGAAAGTGGAGAGACTATTACAGAGCAAGAAGTTGAAGCACCTGTTGCAGAATTAAAAGATGATTTTATTACTGACAAAGAAGCAACTGAAGAACCTAAAGTTTCTCAGTATAATTATGCAGATTGGCCATTTTTGGCAGACAACCGTGTCAAATCAGGAATAACTCCAAAATGGAACTGGGGCGCAATGGCGATGCCTGTTTTCTTTGGTGTAGCGAATCGCTCTTACCTAGGTTTGCTCAGTTTACTTGTGGTTATTCCTTGGCTTGGCTGGATTTTTGGTATTGTTTGGGCTATTGTTTTCGGTCTCAATGGAGAACGTTGGGCGCTACAAAATCCAGACAATCGCTACCGTGATGAAGAAGAGTTTCGTAAGGTTATGGACGGTTGGAACCGTGCCGGTTTAGTCGCCTTTATCATTGGTGCAGTAGTTACCGTTCTTCTCTTGCTTTTCTTTATGATTATTGGCGCAGCTATATTCAGTAATATGGATCAGCTTCAGTATTAAAAATAGATTGACGAAGTGATAATATGAGAGACCTCTCCGGTGTATTTCAGGAGAGGTTCTCTTTGTTATCAAGAAGCTTCTTCAGCTTTCAAATTTGTCTCTTGAAAATATGCTATAATAAGTACTGACTATGAAAAAGCGAAACAGTCACTTGATGCGGAGGTCTGAATAAGTGGGAAAAATAATCGAACTTGATGAATCACTTGCGAATCAGATAGCAGCAGGTGAAGTCGTAGAACGGCCTGCTAGCGTTGTAAAAGAATTAGTAGAAAACTCCATTGATGCTGGTGCAACGCGTATCATTGTGAAAATTCAAGAGAGTGGCTTACGGCTCATTGAAGTGATTGACAATGGAACGGGGATTGAAAAAGAAGATGTTGCTAAGGCTTTAAAGCGGCACGCAACCAGTAAAATCAAAAATAAAGCGGATTTGTTTAAAATACGTACGCTTGGATTTAGGGGTGAAGCGATGCCTTCAATTGCTTCGGTCAGTGAATTTTCTATCGAGACAAGTGTGACGGATGAAGAGTCCGGCACGCGCTTGGTAAGTCATGGTGGAAAAGTGGACACATTAGAAGCAATTGCCCAAAGAGAAGGGACCAAGGTTACTGTACAAAACCTTTTCTACAATACGCCGGCACGCTTAAAATATATCCGCTCCTTGCAAGCAGAACTTAGCCACATCACGGATGTTATTAATCGCCAAAGTATGGCTCACCCTGAGATTTCTTTCACGCTGATCAATGAGGGTAGAGAGCTGATGAAAACGGCAGGAAATGGTGATTTACGGCAAGTTATTGCCAGTGTTTACGGCCTGCCAACCGCTAAAAAAATGTTGAAAGTGGAGGCGGAAGATTTAGACTTTACGATTTCGGGATACGTGAGCCTGCCCGAGCTGACGCGTGCTAACCGTAATTACATCACCTTGATGATAAATGGACGTTTCATCAAAAATTTCTTGCTGAATCGTGCAATCCTTGAAGGATACGGCAACCGCTTGATGGTGGGACGTTTCCCTATCGTTGTGCTTTCTATTGAGATTGATCCACAATTAGCCGATGTCAATGTGCACCCGACTAAGCAAGAAGTCCGCTTGTCAAAAGAGCGTGAACTCATGCGCTTGATTACAGAAGCTATTCAAAGTGTTTTTGTGGAGCAAACTTTAATTCCTGATGCATTGGAAAATCTCAATTCACGACGTGTAAAACTAGAGGAACAACCAGAAGTTGTAAGGGAGAGCAAATCAGCAAACCTTTACTATGATAAGGTGAGTCAGGATTTCTTTGTGGATAAAACTCAGGTACGTGAGACGTACAATAGCCCTCAGGAGAAAGTTCTACCTCCAGAAGAAGCCCCTAGTACACCTTCTATTTTCGAAGAAGTGGTGCTTGAAGAAAAACAAGCACCGGAAAGCTCAAAAGGAATAGAAGGAAAAACAGCCTTTCCTGATTTGGAATATCTGGCACAACTGCATGCTACTTACCTGCTTTGCCAAGCGCAAGATGGTCTTTATATTATTGATCAACATGCAGCTCAAGAGCGTATAAAATATGAATATTGGCGGGATAAAATCGGTGAAGTCAGCATGGACCAACAAATTTTGCTGGCCCCTTATATCTTTAGTCTACCTAAGAATGATTTTTTGATGTTTTTAGACCGAAAACATATTTTGGAAGAAGCTGGATTGTTCCTTGAGGAATATGGAGAAAATCAATTCATTCTGCGTGAACACCCCACATGGCTTCAAGAAAACGACTTGGAAGAAACGGTTTATGAGATGATTGATGAAATCCTTTTGACAAAAGAATTCTCAGTCAAAAAATACCGACATGATTTAGCAACAATGGTGGCATGTAAGAGCTCGATTAAGGCAAATCATCCGCTTGATGCAGAATCAGCACGGGCATTAGTGAAAGAACTTGCTACTTGTGAGAATCCTTACTCTTGTGCGCATGGACGTCCAACAATTGTCCATTTTAATGGTGGAGATTTAGAAAAAATGTTCCGGCGTCGTCAAGAAACACATCTCTCTAAAGCCGCAAGTTGGAAGAATATAAATTAAAAATAGGAAAAGAAGGAAAATGACAACTTTATACATGGTAGTCCCTTGTTACAACGAGGAATTGGTGCTTGATGAAACATCTCGCCGCCTTGAAGAAAAATATGCAGCTTTGAAAAAAGCTGGGAAGATTGATGAAAAAAGCCGCGTTGTTTATGTTAATGATGGTTCGCGAGACAGTACCTGGGAAAAAATTCAAGAAAAACATGCGGCTAACCCGATGTTTAGTGGGATCAATCTCTCACGTAACAGAGGTCATCAAAATGCGCTCTTGGCGGGATTGATGCAAGTTAAAGACTTAGCAGATGCTGTTATTTCAATGGATGCAGACTTACAGGACGATATCAATGCTATTGATGCAATGCTTGAAGAGTATGAAAAAGGCTACGAAGTCGTTTATGGCGTCCGTGATAATCGAGACACAGATACGGCATTTAAACGTCGTACAGCAATGGCTTTTTATGGCTTGATGAAGAAACTAGGCAGTGAATCTGTGCCTAATTCGGCAGACTTCCGCCTGATGAGCAGTCGTGCCTTAAATGGTTTGGCTGAGTATGAAGAAGTAAATCTCTTTTTACGTGGAATGGTTCCTCTTGTAGGATATAAATCAACTAATGTTTACTATAAACGTGGAGAACGTTTTGCAGGGGAAAGCAAGTATCCCCTCAAAAAGATGGTGAGTTTTGCGATTGATGGGATTACTTCAACTTCAGCAACACCTATGCGCTTTATTTTCTGGACTGGCTTGACGATGTTCCTGCTTGCTTTTGTAGCTGGAATCTATGTTGTGGTGCGTCATTTCATCGGCGGCTTCCCAACGACGGGTTGGGCCTCAATCATGGTTGCTATTATTGGGCTAGGTGGCATTCAACTCTTGGCCCTTGGGATTATTGGTGAGTATATTGGTAAAATCTTCCTTGAAGTTAAAGCACGCCCACGTTTTATTATCCAAGACTTTATTAACACAGAAGGTGATGAGGACTAATGTACGAATACTTCAAAGGTAAGTTAGTTAAAATTACACCAACATATATCGTTGTTGATGTCGCCAATATTGGTTACCTCATCAATGTAGCAAATCCCTATGCTTGGTCCCATAGGATGAATCAAGAAATTGAAATATATGTGCACCAAGTGATTAGGGAAGATGCACATAGCTTATATGGCTTTATGGATGATGCAGAGAAATCTTTGTTTTTACGTTTGATTAGTGTCTCAGGCATTGGTCCAAAATCTGCCTTAGCAATCATTGCTGCAGATGATAACGTGGGTCTTGTTCATGCGATCGACAATAGTGACATTAAGTATTTGACGAAATTTCCAGGTGTCGGTAAAAAAACAGCGATGCAGATGGTTCTGGATTTAGCTGGTAAATTTGATGCCACAGCTTCAGCTGAAATGGTCAAAACTGCGGCTAAAAATGAAAACCTAGCTCTTATTGAAGCGATTGAAGCTTTGCAAGCCTTAGGCTATAAAGCAACTGAACTTAAGAAAATTCAGAAGAAACTTGAAGCTGAATCTGGATTGACCAGTGAAGAGTATATTAAGGCCGCTCTCAAATTAATGATGAAATAAAATCCGTACAACACGGATTTTTGTTATAATAAAAACAATGAACGAAAACTTATCAGCAACACCACTTGAAGATGAAATGATGGTTGAGAAGTCTTTAAGGCCTCAATTTTTCAATCAATACATCGGTCAAGACAAGGTTAAAGAACAACTTGAAATATTTATCAAAGCAGCAAGACTACGTGAAGAAGTACTGGATCACGTGCTTCTTTTTGGGCCTCCCGGCTTGGGGAAAACAACCATGGCCTTTGTTATTTCGAATGAGCTAGGGGTCAACATCAAACAAACATCTGGACCAGCAATTGAAAAACCAGGAGATTTAGTTGCTATCTTGAACGAGCTTGAGCCAGGAGATGTCCTTTTTATTGATGAAATCCACCGCATGCCGATGCAAGTAGAAGAGGTACTTTACTCTGCCATGGAAGACTTCTACATTGATATCATGCTAGGATCTGGCGATGGCAGCCGTTCGGTTCATTTGGATTTGCCGCCTTTTACATTAGTGGGTGCAACAACGCGAGCTGGGATGCTTTCAAATCCTCTGCGTGCGCGTTTTGGAATTTCGGCACATATGGAGTATTACACTGAACGTGACTTGGAGGAAATCGTCAAACGGACAGCAGATATCTTTGAAGTGGAGATTGTAGACCAAGGTGCGCTTGAGATTGCATTGCGAAGCCGAGGTACCCCACGTATCGCAAATCGTCTGCTGAAGCGCGTTCGAGATTTTGCGCAAATTATGGGTGACGGCCGTGTAGATAAAGAAATCACAGATAAAGCACTTCAGATTTTAGATGTGGACAATGCGGGACTTGACTATATTGACCAAAAAATCTTACGTACAATGATCGAAATGTATAATGGAGGTCCGGTAGGTTTAGGGACGCTGGCGGTTAATATAGCAGAAGATCAAGAAACTGTCGAAGATATGTATGAGCCTTACCTGATTCAAAAGGGCTTTATCATGAGAACGAAGCAAGGACGTAAAGCGACACCTAAAGCCTATGAACATTTGGGTTACCCTTATCAAGAGAAATAAAAAATACTCCATATGGAGTATTTTTTATATGTCTTACTTGAGTAAAATTTCTTTATATGGTAATTTTTATACCCAGAGCTGTGCTATAATGAAGATATGGAAAAAATAGTATTTGTCTGCTTAGGTAATATTTGTCGAAGCCCCATGGCTGAGTTTGTCATGAAAGACTTAGTTGAAAAAGAGGGAAAAAATTTCGAGGTGGAAAGTAGAGCCACGTCGAGCTGGGAACACGGGAATCCCATCCATCCAGGGACACGTGCTCTTTTAACCGCATATGGTATCCCATTTGATGCTACTAAAGGAAGCCAGCAGATTTCACAAGAAGATTTTCAATATTTTGATCAAATTATTGCAATGGATGAATTAAATAAAGAAAATTTAGAGAAAATGGCTCCTGCAGATCAAAAACATAAAATAAAAATGCTTTTGAATAAATCAGTCCCGGACCCTTGGTATACGGGAGATTTCGAGGAAACTTATCGTCTGGTAAAAGAAGGTTGTTTAAATATTTTAGAAAATAATGGCAAGTGATGTTATATGATATGACATAAACCTTTGACAAGAGATAAAACTAGGTTTATAATATGGCCATAGAGTTGAAATTGAGGAGATGACGGGTGAAAGAACGTGAATTGAGACACTCACTAGCAGTGCTACCTATTGGTACTGTTATGAAACTAACAGGATTGAGTGCGCGACAAATTCGCTATTATGAGGAACAAGGTTTACTTTTTCCAGAGCGTAACGAAGGCAACCGCCGCATGTATTCTCTTAATGATATTGAGATTGTTTTTGA
Organism: Lactococcus garvieae subsp. garvieae; assembly: GCF_029024465.1. NCBI lineage: Bacteria > Bacillati > Bacillota > Bacilli > Lactobacillales > Streptococcaceae > Lactococcus > Lactococcus garvieae. Next base: position 1,950,471 of record NZ_CP118950.1, on the reverse strand, counting down.
TATTGCTGACTTGCTGTCGGAAGGCAATAATATCGCTGATATTAAGCGCATCTATGCTCAAAGACAGAAAAAAGCTATGAAAAATCTCTCCATCAGTGAAGTACATCTTGCTTTAGAACGTGAATTTGCACAGCAAGGTCGTTTCGGACATCCGACATCCACTCATTTTAACCAGCCGCGTATGTAAGAAAAACTTACATTAAGGAAATTGAAGCATCGTTTATTCTTAAAAGGAGCCGTATTATGGGAATCACAGCAGCAAACATCCGTCGTGATGTCAAAGAAAAAAATATTAAGTTTCTACGCCTAATGTTTACCGACATTTTAGGAACGCTTAAAAACGTAGAAGTTCCAGCAACTGACGAACAGTTAGACAAACTTTTTGACAACAAGATGATGTTTGATGGCAGTTCAATTGAAGGTTTTGTCCGTATCAATGAATCAGATATGTACCTCTATCCAGATTGGGACACATGGATTATCTTCCCTTGGGGAGATGAGTATGGAAAAGTAGCTGGCGTTATTTGTGATGTTTATACAGCAGAAGGACAACCTTTCCCAGGAGATCCACGTGGTGTATTGAAGCGTAATCTTAACAATATGGAAAAATTGGGCTTTAAAAAATTCAATCTTGGTCCAGAACCTGAATTTTTCCTCTTCAAGCTTGATGAAAATCAAGAACCCACACTGGAAGTAAACGATAAAGGTGGATATTTTGATCTGGCACCGACCGATTTGGCTGGAAATACACGTCGCGAAATTGTAAATGTTCTTACTGATCTCGGTTTTGAAGTAGAAGCAAGTCACCATGAAGTAGCTGTTGGGCAACACGAGATCGACTTCAAGTATGCCGATGCTTTGAAAGCTTGTGATAATATTCAAATCTTTAAACTTGTCGTGAAAACTATCGCGCGTAAACATGGTTTACACGCAACCTTTATGGCCAAACCTAAGTTTGGTATCAATGGATCCGGTATGCACTGCAACATGTCGCTCTTCACAGAAGATGGGCAAAATGCTTTTTATGATGAAGCAGGTGATATGGGACTTTCGGAAGCTGCAAATTACTTTATTGGTGGTTTACTTAAGCATGCTTATAACTATACCGCAATCACGAACCCAACAGTGAATAGCTACAAACGTTTAGTCCCTGGATATGAAGCTCCTGTTTACATCGCCTGGGCTGGACGTAACCGCTCACCGCTGATTCGCGTACCCGCATCTCGTGGAATGTCTACACGTGTTGAGCTTCGCTCAGTAGATCCATCAGCCAATCCTTATTTGACAATGGCTGTTCTCCTTGCCTCTGGTCTTGATGGGATTGAAAATAAAATCACCGCACCAGAAGCTGTGGAAGCGAATATTTATGTAATGACCGAAAGTGAACGTAAAGCACATGGTATTACAGACCTGCCTTCTACTTTGCATAATGCTGTGAAAGCATTACGTGAAGATGAAGTAGTAACGGCTGCTTTAGGTGAGCATGTTTTGGTTAACTTTGTGGAAGCCAAGAAAATCGAATGGGCGAGCTATGCACAATTTGTAAGCCAATGGGAAATCGATAACTATTTGGAACTTTACTAAAAGAGAGAAGCATCCTTGAGATGCTTTTTTTGAATTTTTATACTAAAAAGACTAAACTAGACATATGGATATAAAAGAAAATTTAAAAAATATTATAGATAAACTAGACTATGGACAGGTTGCAAAACTTGCGATGTTGGAGAGAGGAGCCTATGCAGTATCTGGACCGCAAGAACCAGCTGCTGATGGTGCACTGTTTGAGGACTTTGCCGCCAAATATTTGTCAGAAAATGAAGATCTGACGGTTGTTAATCGCAAGGACCCAGAAACTGCACTTCAACAAGAAGATTTTGAGGCATTGCTTGGTCAACTGAAAGCACCGCAACATATCATTTTTGTAGAATGTCTGGAATTAGGAACGACTGAAATTAAGGGCTTTTTGAATACCCTCCTTTCTGCTGATTTAATCAAAAGCAGTAAAGTGGTTCTTTTGGACTTGCCACAGTTAGAATATATGGCACTCCATTCAAGTATGAAAGGAAAAATCGCTATTTAAAGCGATTTTTTTCTTGATATTCTCGGGAACGTTTCATAATTTCTTTATAGATAGAATGGATAGCAGGCTCGTATTGGGGTTTCTCTGTCCTTTTTTTTATCTTTTCGAAAATAAAGTGTTCTCGATCAGAATCGTAGACCTCTCTATTTTCTTCTGCCTTAGCTGTGATTACCTCTTCGACCAAGGACATACGTCTTTCTAAAAGCACAATAATTTGATCGTCTAGTGCATCAATTTCTTTACGGGTTTTTTCTAAAGTCATATTTTTATTATGACACAAAAGCTTCTGGAGGACAATTTTTAAATAAAAAAAGCGAACGATATTTATTTAAATAAAAAATTTTGTCTTTTGGTTTTAATAATGTTAAACTTTAATAAATAATGTTAAGTTTGGAGAAATTATGGATTGGTTTTTTAATCTGGAAGAAGAAGAACAAGAATTTATCAAGCAATTTATTTTTGCATCGGGTTCTTTAAAAGAGTTGGCCCAGTATTATGGGGTGAGTTATCCTACTGTGCGGTTGCGTATAGATCGGTTAATTGAGAAAATAGGTCTGAATGACAGTAAAAAGGATTCCTTTGAAGTAAGTATTATGCAAATGGTTATCGATGAAAAAGTGAGTCTGAGTAGTGCCAAAGAGATTATAAAAAAACATAGGGAGATTTGAGATGAATCATTTAATGGAGATAGCAATAATTGGGGTTATTATCGCATTTCAGACATTTGCGGGCTATAGAGAAAACAAGTACCTGGGTGCCTTGCTTCCGCTTGCTTTCATGGCCGCTGTAGGTGTTTTCTTATACAGAGGCGCTCTCGGTTTTAACTTTAAGGATATTGTGATGCCTTTTGTTGGGCTCTTCGTCTTAATCATGCTGTATCAAGGAGGAAAAGAGTCAAGAAAAAGCAAGATAAATAAAGAGCTAGAGAAAATGAAAGCCAAAGATATTTCAAAAAGAAAATAAAAGATAATTTAACCGCAAGTATTGACTCTATTACGGGTTAAGTTTATAATTATAAGATGAATAAAAGCGAAAAAATTGAAGGATATGAACTCCTTAATCTACAACTGAAAGGTTTACTTTCAGCACAAAACTATACATTATCAAATCTCTCCAATGCATCAGCTCTTCTCAATGACTTCTTACCTAATCAAGTCTTTGTAGGGTTTTATTTGTACAACGGCGAACAACTTATTTTAGGTCCTTTTCAAGGTGGGGTTTCTTGTGTCGAAATAAAGTTAGGCGCTGGAGTATGTGGTGAAGCCGCAGAGAAACGTCAAACATTAATTGTGGACAATGTTAAAGAACATAAAAACTATATTTCATGTGACAGCCGAGCGCTGTCAGAAATTGTAGTACCGCTCATTAAAGACGGCGAATTAAAAGGTGTTTTAGATTTGGATGCTTCAGAAACTTCCTTTTATGATGACGTCGATCAAAAATATCTTGAAGAATTCTGCCACATTTTGTCAGAGATGACGGATTGGAAATTTTTTTGAACGAGGGAAACGATGAAAGAAACAGTGAATAACTTTATAGCAGATCAATTTGGTACCAGTGAGGTGTGTCCTGTAGGTTTTGATCCTTTGGCTCAACCTAAAGCATTTGCTCAAGATTTGGGTAATTTTGTGTACCAGCTGCACCAATTAGAAGCAACAGGAGCGGAAAATCCAGCCTTAATGTTGCCGGTCATTGAAGCTGAATTTTTGACACTGTTGGACCAAATGAAAAGAATTGCACCTGTAGAAGGTTTACGCTTGTATTGGGATAAAGCTTCTAAAAATCCATGGACCAAGCCTGCGGTTGTTTTACATGGCGAGTTGAACTTGGACACTGTGTGGAAGAGGGCCGATAAATTTTCTGGGGTGGCTGAAACAGCAGCTTCCATAATTGGTGATCCTGCCTGTGATTTGACCATTGCATGGGAAATATTTGATGAGAAACAAAGAAAGATATTTTTCTCTGCTGCTGAAGCCGATAGGGCAACAGTCATCCGCGCTCGTGTATGGGCTATTTACAAGGCAATGAAAAATTATAATGCTGCCGATATTGATCAGTCCATACTGGCACGTGATGTTCTTTTCCGAATCAATGAAGAGCTCGGTCTTGGCGCAGAGCCAGACCTTTATTAGAAGGAATGAAAAATGGCTTACCAAGCTTTATATAGAAAATACCGTAGTCAAAGATTTGATGAGATGGTTGGCCAAGAAGTGGTGGCCACAACCTTAAAGAATGCTATCGTTAATGGGCAGATTTCTCATGCCTATCTTTTTAGTGGCCCGCGTGGGACAGGGAAAACTTCCGCCGCAAAAATTTTTGCCAAAGCAATCAACTGCCCGAATCAAAAAGAGGGAGAGCCTTGTAACACTTGTGATATTTGTCAGGCCATTACCCAAGGGAGCCTTGAAGATGTGATTGAACTTGATGCCGCTTCAAATAATGGGGTGGACGAAATCCGTGAGATTCGCGATAAATCAACTTATGCAGCGAGTCGCGCAAATTATAAGGTTTATATTATCGATGAAGTTCATATGTTGTCAACGGGGGCATTCAACGCTTTGCTGAAAACCTTAGAAGAACCTACAGATAATGTTGTCTTTGTTTTAGCAACAACTGAGCTTCAAAAAATTCCGGCAACAATTATTAGCCGTGTGCAAAGATTTGCTTTTAAAGCAATTACAACGCATGATATTCGTCAGCATTTAGCAGAAGTTTTAGCAGATGAGAAGATTGAGTTTGAAGATGCGGCACTGGATGTTATTGCAAAATCTGCTGAGGGAGGAATGCGTGATGCGTTGAGTTTATTGGATCAGGCCTTAAGCTTTTCTGATGGCAAGCTTGCAGAGAAGGATGCTCTCTTAGTGACAGGTTCCATTGCCAATGAAGCGCTTGTCTCTTATGTTGCAGCTTTGGCAACTTCAGATGGACCAACTGCACTTGATACCTTAGAGAAAATTTTTCTTGAAGGGAAAAATATGTTGCGCTTTACGGAAGATCTCTTAACTTATTTCCGTGATTTGCTTTTGAGGGGAGACAATGAAATCCCACGTCCCCGTCTTTACCAATGGATCAACATTGCGATTGAGTCTCTAAAAATTATTAAAGAAACGACCCAGAGCAAAATTGCTGCTGATGTGATGACAATGCGTCTTGTGGATACAGGAGCTTATTCATCTGTTGAACCTAAAGAACTTCCGGAAAGTTTGAACCATGAGCTTCAAGCCTTAAAAGCAGAAGTTGCAGAGTTAAAAGCTAAATTGGCAGAAACGGGAAGCCAAACTGTGGTATCCACTGTCAGTCAAGAAGTTCAAATTAAGCAGCAAGTGAAAACAAAAACAGTGACTGAAAAGTACACTGTAAATCAAGATTTGGTTTTTAAAGCTCTAAAGGAAGCGACCAACGAAGCACGCCAAGCAGTTTATGGTGCATGGCCTGAGATTGTTTCTAGCTTTACCAAACCTTCAGATCGTGCCTTAATCAATAATACCGCACCTGTGGCAGCCTCAAGTAATTTTGTGGTGGTTACTTTTCCTCATGGTAATTTAGCCAAGCGCGTTACAGAAAATGAAAACCTACAGTTAACTTTTGGCAATTTAATGTCATCAATACTGGGATTTTCGCCCGAGATTATTGCTTTAGCAGAGCAAGATTGGCAGGCTGTACGTCAAGAGTATGTCTTAAGCCTTAAAAAAGGAGAGCAGCATGTGATAAAAGACACGGAATCTGAGCCAGAAGCAGAAGAAGCCCTTGTCAGTAAGGCCAAAGAATTTTTTGGTGAAAAAGTGAAAGTAATTAATGACTAAAAAAACGCCTTGTGGCGTTTTTTATATTCGTTTTAATCAATCTCGCGGCTTAAATCGACTTCTTCAAGCGGAATGAGTTTTGTTTTCTTCACGATTTTGTAAGAGAAATATAAAATCAAGAAGAGTGGTAAAGCAAGATAGGTCGTGATGATGCTTTGCGCATTCATCGTTACAGTAGTAATTTGCCCGATAACGATAATGATTGAAAGAATAAGAGCGATAATTGGTCCAATAGGGAACCATTTGGCATGGTAGCCTAACTCAGAAAGTTTATGGCCTTGCTTAATAAAAGCACGGCGGAAGCGGAAGTGACAGATAGCAATTCCAATCCAAGCCAAGAAGCCGGACAAACCAGAAGCGGCAACCAAATAGAAATAAATCTCAGTTCCGAAGATACTTGTTAAGAAGGCCAAAAGACCGATGGCAACAGTCGCTAAAATTGCATAAATTGGCACACCGTTGCTTGTATTTGTTTTAGCGAAGACTTTCGGCGCATGCCCTTCTTTTGCCATGCCAAAAAGCATGCGGGAAGCAGCATATAACCAAGAATTGGCAGAGGAAATAACGGAGGTTAAAATGACAGCATTCATAACAGATGCAGCAGCGGCTAAGCCAGCACGTTCAAATACCAAGGTAAATGGAGAAACAGTAATGTCACTTTGGGTCGCTGCACGGAGGAGACTTGGATCTTTATAGTAAACCAAGGCACCGATTACGAATATTGAGAGGAAATAGAAAATAATAATCCGCCAAAAAACTTGCTTAATCGCTGAAGGTACATTTTTCTCAGGGTTTTCTGACTCGCCGGCTGCAATACCAACGATTTCTGTACCTTGGAAAGAGAAACCTGCAATCATGAAGACAGCAATCATACCTCCAATACCACCGACAAAACCATGATTTCCTCCGGCAGAAAGATTGCGTGCCACATCTGGCTTATAAGTCATAACCCCAAAAATTGTTGCGAGACCAATCACGATAAAGGCGATAACAGCGATGACTTTAATTGTCGCCATCCAAAATTCTGCTTCACCATAGGCCTTAGCTGAAATAAGGTTAACCAAGAGGATAAGCGCAATCACGATAGTTGACCATATCCATGTAGGCACATGGGGCAACCAAAATTGCATAATGACACCAACTGTAGCCGCCTCAACCGCCACAGTAATTGCGGAGTTAAACCAATAGTTCCAACCCATAGCAAAGCCAAAAGCTTTATCTACATAGCGGTCAGCGAAAGAAGCAAAAGAGCCAGATACTGGAAGATAGGAAGCCATTTCTCCTAGAGACGTCATAAGGAAGAAAACCATGAGTCCAATAGCGACATAGGCAACTAATGCACCTAAAGGTCCAGCTTGAGAAATCGTTGCGCCTGATGCAACAAATAGGCCGGTACCAATAGTTCCTCCTAAGGCAATCATTGTTAAGTGACGATGTTTAAGGCCACGTTTGACTTGCGTGGATGGCGTGGCCTCATTATTTGAAGTATTGTCCATTACTTCTCTCCTAAATTTATAAATATTAATACAAAAAGCAATCCCTAGAGATTGCTAAACGTCAGAAAGATCTTTCATCCGAATAGCGCATCGTGGTCATAGTAAGACCACGACAGTTTAACAGGTGTTTCCCGCTAAACCAAGAAAAGTCTGTGAGCATAACTTCTCTTTCGGCAACCGCTCCTGGGCTAAACTTCTCAGCATGCTCTAGCTCTGTTTAGCTTATTATTGGTTGCGACCTCTATCGTTTATTAAGTATTTATGAACATTTTAGATTAATTTGAGGGGGATGTCAAGGACGAGCCTGCAAGGAATGAATAATTATACACAACCTTATTTAAAATAACAGAATTTTTAATGCCTGTATATTTAAAAAAATCGAGGGATTTGTTTTAGAGACTAAAAAGAGTTATAATATAAGGAGAGATGATTACGGTTTCATCTCAACTATATCTGGAGGTGGTTTTCTATGACGTTTACCCCAAAATATGTATCTCCAACTTACGCGGGAGAAAAAATTGTATGCGTAACCCGTAGCCAGCAAGGGGAGATTTCCCACTTATATCAGCGCTTTGACAGCCGTTGTAAGTTACATTTTATTGTGAAAAAGCTTGGTTATTATCAATCGAAAGAAGGTGAGTATCGTTACATTCCAGCGAATGTCCTGGATGTAGTGGCTTAGTGATAAAAACAATGAAAAATCTTCTGCAGGGACAGAGGGTTATTTTTTTATTTTATAATAGAATAAAATAAGATAAGATAAACCAGCTTGCAAAAAGCAGCTAAATTTGATAGAATATATACTTGTGAGTAAAAACTCATAACTTACACAGGCTCCAACCTGTGTCATTAGTCCAAAAGGAGGAAAAATCAATGACAAAATACGAAATTCTTTATATTATTCGTCCAAACATTGAAGAAGAAGCAAAGAAAGCCCTCGTTGAACGTTTCGATAGTATCTTGACTGACAACGGTGCTGCTAATCTTGAGTCTAAAGACTGGGAAACACGCAAACTCGCTTACGAAATTCAAGACTTCCGCGAAGGTATCTACCACATCGTAACTCTTGAAGCTGCTACTGATTCAGAAGCTTTGAGCGAATTTGACCGTCTTGCTAAGATTAACGGCGACATTCTTCGTCACATGATCACTAAAGTAGAAGCTTAATTCTAGTTTAGCTGGACAAATTTAAAGGAGAAGCATCATGATTAATAATGTTGTTTTGGTCGGACGCGTTGTGCGTGACCCTGAACTGCGATATACACCGCAAAATACTGCGGTTGCTACATTTACGATTGCTGTTAACCGTCGTTTTAAAAACGCGCAAGGCGAACGTGAAGCTGATTTCATTAACTGTGTCATCTGGCGTCAATCTGCTGAAAACTTGGCAAATTGGGCTAAAAAAGGTGCCTTGATTGGTGTAACAGGTAGTATTCAAGTGCGAAATTATGAGAACAAAGAAGGTCAACGTGTTTACGTGACTGAAGTATTGGCTGATAACTTCCAAATGCTTGAGAGTCGTGCCGCACGTGAAGGTGGCTCTGGTTCATATTCTGCACCACAGCAACAACAATCACAAAATCGTCCTTTTGCTGGCTCTAACAGCTCAGCAGGAAATGCAACACCTGATTTTGGTCGTGATGCAGATCCATTTGGTGGCTCACCAATGGAAATCTCAGATGATGATCTTCCATTCTAACAATTAAGACAGTCCTTCTAAATGTCTGTCTGAGCCTCTTATTTGTTGATTAGAAAAACATTTTGTTTTTTCTAATCAACAACATCATACAATAATATAAGGAGAAACACACTATGGCTTTTCAAAAACGTGGTGGCTTCAAACGCCGTAAAAAAGTTGACTTTATCGCAGCTAACAAAATCGAAGTTGTTGATTACAAAGACACTGAACTCTTGAAACGTTTTATCTCAGAACGTGGTAAAATCTTGCCACGTCGCGTAACTGGTACTTCAGCTAAAAATCAACGTAAAGTGGTTACAGCTATCAAACGCGCACGTGTTATGGCTCTCTTGCCATTCGTAGCTTCTGACGAAAACTAAGAAATAAATAAGCACCTTCGGGTGTTTTTTTTGTTCTGAAAATATTTTACTTGCCTAGTTCTTTATGTTAAGCTTTATATAGGAATTAAAAAATTTTAAGGAGTAGAAGAGAAAAATGAGGAAGTATTTCAAAATATTTTTAGGGACATGGCTTGTCTTAACTTTGTTTACCTTTTTGGGATTTACAAAGTTAGATAGAGTGATGGCAGATAGCCCCCAGAGTCAGCCCATTTATCGACTTTATAATACCCGTAATATGGAGCATTTGCATACTGCAGATGTAAATGAAAAGAATAGGCTTCCTAAATTATCAAAAGATTGGAAATATGAAGGTATTGCATGGGCCGCACCTGTATCGGGTGATACTGTTTTTCGTGTATATAATCCTAAATCTGGAGAACATTTGTATACCAAAGACAGCTATGAAGTAAAAGTTCTGACGAGTAAGCATGGTTGGCGAGCAGAAGGAGTTGCTTTTTACTCTGCAACGAATAGAGATAAACCAGTTTATCGTCTCTATAATCCTGCTGCAGGTATTGGTGCCCATCATTCTACAATGGATACTTATGAAAAGAAAGTTTTAGTATCTCGGGGATGGAAGTATGAAGGAATTTCTTGGTATGCCTTACCCAAAGATGGAAGCTCTCCAGCATTGAACCTACCTTTAAGTGGTCCTAAAACAGCTTTTATATCTGGGAATGTTAAATTAACAGGAGCAGGGACAGGCTATCAGGCGAAATTCACGCTTAATGGTACAGGGGAGCATGCAATAAGTTTTGGTGTTCAGGTAGATAAGGAATCTAGTTTCCATGCAGGCTCAGCCGCAGGTAAACCTGTTTATATGAGCGAAAATATTAATGGAAGTTCCCATGTTTATACCTCATATGGGCCACCTGCCGTACTTAATCAGTGGACGAAGATTGAAATCGCATATTATGAGGCTTCTAAGGCCGTAGGCTTTTATGTGAACGGAAGCTTAGTTGGGACAGCTTATGCGCCAGACTTTGATAAAAATTATGTTGCTACAAGTTGGGGAAATCACTTGATTGCAAATGTCGGAGGTTCTGCCCGTATTAGAGGTGATAGCGTTAATGCACAATTTTCAGACGTACAAACGAGTGAAAAAGGAATGACGTTATGGAATGATACAGACAACAACTGGGTGGGTCTGACAGCCAAATGGTTAAATGGAAATATTGATTCATCTGATTTTTCAATTATTGGTACATCACAACTTCCTGTCGGCTTAAACTGGGATACTTATTGGAAAGCAGGATTGCCTACAGCGGATGGAGTAGCTCAAGTATCTGTTAGAATACCATAAATAAAAAGATAGGGAAAGCTGCCCTGCTTTTTTAATAGAATTTTTATGAAGAATAAAAAATCTGAATGTGGTAAAATAAAGCAATGACATGGATTATAATTTTACTTTTTTGCCTTTTGGCTTATGGGATTTTCCTTGAACCGCATTTTATGCGTGTGCGACAAGTGAGAATTTCAAACACAACTGGGCTGAAAGTGGCACACTTTACAGATACACACTTTAATTGGCATACACATCCACGCCGCTTTTTAAAATTTGCAAAACACATAAGAAAAACACGACCTGATTTGATCTTGTTCACAGGTGACTTATTTGATAAAGTCAATTGGGCGCAAGCGCATGATGTTGATAAAGTAAAAGAAATTTTAGCAGAACTTGAAGCACCTTTAGGAAAATTTGCGATTTTGGGCAATCATGATTTTTCGTATGAAGGGCACGCGCACTATATAAGAACTTTTTTAGAGGAAGCAGGTTTTACTGTACTTACCAATCAATCGCTCATGTCAGGACCAGTATCATTAACGGGGCTTGATGATTTACGTGAAGGGCAACCAAATTTTAGTATGGTTCCTGAGCAAGGAAAGTTTTCGATTTTAATGATTCATGAGCCGGATACCATTTTACAAGTAGAATTTCCTGAAAAATATGATTTAGTCGTTGCAGGACATAGTCATGGTGGGCAAATTCGTCTTGGTAATTTGCGGTTACGTAATGATGGGTCAAAGATGTATGATTCTGGTCTTTATACCTTAGGAATACATACAAAACTTTTTGTAAATGCCGGTATCGGGTTAACCTTTTTACCAATCAGGTTTGGTGTTCCCCCAGAAATCGTCTATTATGAAATTTAAAAAGTCTCCAGATAAACTTCTGGAGACTTTTGTTTAACGTTCTTGTGAAGAGATAATGGTTTCTTTACCATTATTATCAACAGCATGGAAATGCCGAGGCCAAGAATTATTAAAAGGATATTGGAAATCAACCGTAAGAGTTAAAGGATTGTGAGGCTGTGAAAATTTCACAGAGAGCAGTCCTTTTTGGTTGAGTAATTCAAAATTGATAAGGGGCTCAAGCGGGATAACGCCTTTTAGCTGATTGTCAATGATGAACCAAAAACTGTCAATGATTTCACCAGGAATACTAGAGACAGTTCCATAGCTTGCATAGCGTCCTTTTGTTTCAGTAAATGCCATTTTGGTCCTCCTTTATCATTAACTTTCCCGTTTAATTTAAACGGGTTTGGCTGATTACTTCTCGAATATTTTCTAAAGTATCTTCGATTGTATCCTGAGCTTTCATGCCGTACATCAAAAAGATTGCATCTAGAAGACTAATTTGAGAGACGGTTGAAGCGACAGCTTCAGGCCGAAAAGATATTTCTTCAGCTATTGAAATAAGTGCCAGGTCGCTTTTTTTCACCAAGGCTGAGTTGGCAAATGATGTGATGGCAATCACAGGGACGTGATTGTTCTTCAAAATATCAACGATCTTCAGTGTATCTTTGTTTTTTCCGGTATGTGAAATAACGAAAGCACAGTCTTTTTCCGTCAGCTTAGAAGCCAACATTTGTTGGTAATGAAAATCCTGATGATATACCGTTTGCAGTGGCATACGCAAAAATTTATGGTAAGCAATTAAAGCAACGGCATTAGAGCCACCAAGACCAAAAAAACCACATGTTTTGGCGGATAAGAGGATATTCATAACCTTCTCCAATGTTTCGCTCTCTATCAGTTGCAAGGTGGCATTGAGAGAAGAAATATTACTGGTAAAGTTCTTGGCAAGAATATCTTTATAGCTGTCTTCTGGCGATAGTTCACTGAAAAAGTTGTCGGATTTAAATTTTTCAGTACTATGGATAGCTAACTTTAAATCTTGGAATGAATCAAAGCCGATTTTTTTGGCAAACCGCGAAATGGTTGCAGTAGAGACTTTCGTATTCTTTGCAAATTCTTGAATGGATAAGCGCGCGGCACTGTCCATATTTTCAATCAAGTAATTTGAAATGGCTTGATCAGATTTACTGAGGTTATCGTAATAAGAGTTGATACGTGTGATGAGAGATTGTGTCATATGCTTTCCAGTCTTGCTTTTATTATATCATAACACAATTTTGAGGTGGAAAATGGGAAATGCTTTTAAATAGAAAGTTGATTTATTCCTCTTCAAAATCATAGTCTCGAATGGCGCTAGAAATATCACTAAAGTCAAAGCCTTTACGGGCCAAGGCCTGGGTTATGCGTTGCTTAAGTTCATAGCCTTCGTATTTTCTACTGTATTTACGTGCGCTTTTGTCGAGTTCGGTGTAAAGAAGTTCCAGCTCATTTTCTTCATCTGCTTCAAGTTCTAAGCTTTCAAGCGCTACGGCGCTAATGGCATAGGAAAAACCCTTAGCAGTGAGTCCTTGTGTGACTTTTTGTTTAAGCTGTTGTAGAGTGAGACGACTTGCTTTTTGGCGGACTATTTTTTCCGCCAGAGTGACAGCCACGTCAATTTGTTTTTCTTCATTAAAGACTTGGGCTATTCCTTCATCAATAAGTTGCAAATCAAGTCCCTTGAGGTAGAGCTTTTGTTTTATCTGATAAGGGCCGGCACTTGCTGTGCGAACTTTTCCCTGAATATAACTTTCGATATAAGCGCGGTCGTTGAGGAGGCCGTTTGTGGTAAGGTTGTCAATGATCTCCTCTACTTGAAGGGGGTGGATATTATGGTCAGAGAGATATTTTTTTACTTCTGATGTTGTTCGAGCTTTGAAGGAAATAAAGTAAAGTGCCAGAGATTTGCCTTGTGCAAAATTGTCAAAAGTTAAGAGCTGCTCCAGTTCAGCTGGAGAAAAGGCTTTGTCCCTAGTCAGCATGTATTTTACAATTGTATCCTCACAGACATAAATTTTATCTTTAGCTTCCTCCCATTCTTTATAGGAAAAAGGCTCTGTCAGTGTAACTTTGTAAAGCTTTTTGAGTTTTGTGATTTCCTTGATTTTTATCATAACTTTATTATAACAGAGTCACCAGATAAGATACAATAAGTCTTTCTTTGCCGAGCTGCAGCTGTCGGAAGAACTCCATAGTAGGATGGGGCAATCGCTTTTACTTTGTTGACGTGTGGCGCTCTTTTTTACCTGCATTTTCATGTTTTATAGGTGCTTTATTATCACAAAAAAGTATTAGGTTGCTATATATAGTAGGTTATAGTAAAATTGGGATATGATTAATCTGAAAATTGGACAAAAAATCCCACTCAATATTGAGCGTATGGGTATCAATGGCGAAGGAATCGCCTCTTACCATGGGCGCTTAGTATTTGTGCCTTATGCACTGCCTACAGAAGAAATTTTGGCAGAAATTACAGAAAATGCACGCAATTTTTCACGCGCAAAAGTTGTAAAGATAAATAAAAAGTCAAAATACCGTGTTAAACCCGAAGATCGTGTTTACCATGAACTGAGCGGCTCACATATCATGCATCTTGCTTATCCGCAACAATTAGAATTTAAGCGCGATTTGCTCCGTCAATCTCTCGAAAAATACCGTCCAACAGGTTGGAAGAAGTATGAACTTTTACCTACACTTGGGATGGAAAATCCTTTGCGTTACCGTAACAAATTGCAATTCCAAGTGCGCCGTCTAAATAATGGAGATGTTATTGCTGGATTATACAAAGAAGGCACACATCACTTGGTGAATTTAGAAAATTGCTTGGTTCAAGACGAAGTCATCCAAAATATCGCTAACCGTATTTGTCGTTTGATTGAAAAATACAACTTGCCTGTTTATGATGAGCGTAAGGTCATGGGTATCCGCACAATCGTTGCGCGACGTAGCCAAAAAACAGGTGAAGTCCAAATTATTTTCGTTACCTCTGCACGTATCAGTTTAGATGGACAGGTTTGGCCTGCACCACGGGAAGAGCTCTCAAAACGTCAACGCAAAGATTTGGTGAAGATGGATAATATTTTATCTGACTTGACGGAAGAGTTTCAAGAGATTGTTTCTGTATCAGCCAACTTCCATCCAAAGAAAACCAGCGAAATTTATGGTGACCGCACACAGATGCTTTTTGCGGAAAAAGAAACGATTACTGAAGGCGTTTTGGATTATGACTTTGAGTTGTCACCCCGTGCTTTTTATCAACTTAATTCAGAACAAGCAAATGTGCTTTACGGTGAAGCTGTACGTGCGCTAAATCCGAAAAAAGATGACCGTGTGATTGATGCCTACTGTGGCGTTGGGACAATCGGTTTTGGTGTAGCCAAGAAAGTAAAATCTGTCCATGGAATGGATATTACGCCAGAATCTATCGCAGATGCTAAAGCCAACGCAAAACGTCTTGGCTTTAAAAACTGCCACTATGAGGTAGGTAAGGCGGAGCGTATCATTCCTAACTGGTATAAATCAGGTCATAGAGCCACAGCCCTTATCGTTGACCCACCACGTACAGGATTGGATGATGCCTTGTTGGAAACAATCACCACTTATACACCGGAAAAACTGGTTTATGTCTCTTGTAATGTTTCAACATTGGCAAAAGACTTGGTCATTCTTTCGCAATTTTACAGCATCGAATATATCCAATCTGTTGATATGTTCCCACATACAGCACGTACTGAAGCCGTGGTGAAAATGCGTAAACTTGCCCAACCATTGGCAGCACCTTTCCGTGCTGAAAAGCCAAAGCAACAATACGACAAGCCCCGTAGAAAAAGAAAATAAAATAGGCTTATAGTTTGAGCGAGGAGGAAAAGCATGATTTATTTAAGAAAGGCAACCACAGCAGATGTTGCAGCGATTATGCCGATTATTGCTCAGGCGCGTGAATTTCTGGGCAAATCAGGCAGCGATCAATGGCAAGCAGAGTACCCCGCACAAAGTGATATTGAAAATTTTATTTACAAAGCTGTGGGTTACGTTCTGATTGTTGATGAAAAAGTTGCAGGCTTTTGTGCGGTTATTACCGGCGAAGATACACAATATACGAAAATTTATAATGGCGAGTGGTTAAATGATAGTTTGGACTACGTCACCGTCCATTGTTTAGCCTTGTCTGACCACTATCGTGGTCTGGGTCTGACAAAATATCTTTTTTCAAACATCTTTACTTTGATGCAAGCACGTGGCTATAAAGATTTCCGCGTGGATACGCATCCAGCCAATGCAGTGATGCAGGCAGTATTTGAGCGTGAGGGATTTGAAAAACGTGGTATGGTTTTCTATGAAGGAGATCGTATTGCTTATCAACTCCTTTTAGGAGAAGGAGTTGAATAAAGAAAACTGGTTAGAGTTTTGCTTATCGCTTGGTCCAACTTTTGCAGATACACCTTTTGCAAAGATGGAAAAAGGCCCGGCTACGATTGTGGTGAAGCATCTCAAAAATAAAAAATCTTTTGTCTACATTTCGGAGCGTGAAGGCAAGCTTGTTTTGGGTGTCAAAGGTTTACCCTCTGTCAATGAAGAACTTCGTGAATCTTTTGACTCCATACGCCCGGCCTGGCACATGAATAAAACACACTGGAATGATATTCATTTTGGTGGTGACGTTTCAGAGAAACAAGCGAAACAGATGATTGAGAACAGTTATCATTTAATCAAACCAAAAAGAGAATAAAAATGGAATATAAAGAAAAATTTTTAAAAGATTTTAGTGAGTGGGTGGACCAACAGGTTCAACTTTCAGAAATTGCAATGAAAGCCGCAGAAAAAATTGCGCATGAAGATAAAAAAATTGAAGCAAAAGAAGCAGCTATTCGTTATGAAAGCCGTCTCGATGCCTATCAATTTATTCAAGGGAAATTTGAAAACTATAAAGCGGGTAAAGATTTCCACGACGTACCAGATTTAGGTACAAAAACTTTTTAAGTCACAAGGAGGGTTTTATGAAATTAAATCCTATGGTTGGTAAACAAGTGCGAGTAACTGCTCTCGCATAAGTTTACCGCTAAGTTAACAATATTCTCACTTAGCGGATAGTTAAGGAGAAAAAATGAAAGCATACGAATACAACAGAATAAAATATCTTACCTTTGACCTTATCAATGTCTATCATTCGGTTAATGATAAAGCCACAGTAGCAGCAGTTTATGCTCAAACTGTAGCTGAAATAGAAGAGCTCTCGAAAGCAAAAGAAGTCGAACTCTTTTTAGAGAAACTGGCTGACAGTAAAACAACTAAAGAACAAGCAGAACGCGAGTTACTTCACTTGAAGGATTTAGTTGAAGCTTTTGTCTTGCCCTCTGAAAGTCAGATTAAAAAGATTTTTAAGAAGGTCAAAAAGCTCAAAGTTCCAGCGCAAGCATCCTGGGACATGAAAGAACTCACCTATTTTGCTTGGAATGAGATTTCCAGTCAGCGCAAGTATATCGTGACCAGTGACGGACGGGGTTTTTATGGAACGACATCAGGAAGTATAAAAAATATTTGTGCGATTTGTCAAAAAAACAGCCAAGTGACGCAGTTTTTAGCAACCACAAAAAGAGGCTCTGATGGTACCTATACTAAGAATGGAACATATATCTGTATGGATAGTGTGAACTGTAACCGACAAATGCAAACAATAGAAGGTTTAGAGCATTTCTTAGAAATAATCAAGGAACGCTGAGCGACCTTGCAAAAAACCGACAAATCTGATAGAATAAAAACACTAAATGAGGAGTAGCAAGTCTAATCTTTGAGAGAGAAATCGGTCGCTGTGAGATTTCAGATGAAGCTTGTGAAGGTTGCATTGTGGTCAGTTAAATAAAATTAAGTGTCTGCTTTATAAAAAAGCAGGAATTTAGGTGGTACCGCGCGTGAGCGTCCTATTTTGGATGTTTGGGTGCGGTATTTTTTTATTGACGTACTCTTGAACTTTCCCCTCGACATTATCAACTGTTTTCATACCGAAAGGAAAAATAAATGACAGAAGAATTATCAACAAAATTTAATCCTGCTGAAGTCGAAGCAGGACGCTACGAGAAATGGCTCGAACAAGGTGTTTTTGCCCCTTCGGGTGACAAAAAAGCAAAACCTTATAGTATCGTTATTCCACCACCCAACGTCACAGGTAAACTCCACTTGGGACATGCTTGGGATACAACCTTGCAAGACATCATCATCCGTCAAAAACGGATGCAAGGTTTCGATACCCTCTGGTTGCCAGGTATGGACCACGCAGGAATTGCCACGCAAGCCAAAGTGGAAGCGCGTTTAGCTGAAGATGGGATTTCCCGCTATGATTTAGGCCGTGAGAAATTCTTAGACAAGGTCTGGGAATGGAAAGACGAATATGCCTCAACCATTAAAGAACAATGGGGTAAAATGGGTATCTCTGTGGATTACAATCGTGAACGTTTTACTCTAGATGAAGGTTTGTCTGCTGCAGTCCGTAAAGTTTTTGTTCAACTCTACAAAAAAGGCTGGATTTACCGTGGTGAATTTATCATTAACTGGGATCCAAAAGCCATGACGGCGCTCTCTGATATTGAAGTTATCCATAAGGATGTTGAAGGAGCCTTCTATCACATTACTTATCCTTTGGCGGATGGTTCAGGTGCACTTGAAGTAGCGACAACGCGTCCAGAAACTTTCTTTGGCGACACTGCTGTTGCTGTTAACCCAGCAGATGAACGTTATGCCAAATACATTGGTCAAAGCGTCGTTCTCCCAATCATTAACAAAGAAATTCCTATTGTTGGCGACGAACATGCAGACATGGAAAAAGGGACAGGTGTGGTTAAAATTACGCCCGCCCATGATCCTAACGATTTCTTAGTGGGTCAACGTCATAACTTGCCGCAAGTCAATGTGATGAATGCTGACGGTACAATGAATGAGCTTACAGGTGAGTTTAATGGCATGGATCGCTTTGAAGCTCGCGAAGCCATCATTAAAAAATTAGATGAGCTCGGCAACTTAGTTAAAGTTGAGAAAATGATGCACTCTGTTGGGCACTCAGAACGTACAGGTGTGATGGTGGAGCCACGCTTATCGACACAATGGTTTGTTAAGATGGAAGAATTGGCTAAAAATGCTATCGCTAATCAAAAAACAGAAGATGCGGTTGAATTTTACCCTCCACGTTTTAACGACACATTCCTTCAATGGATGGAAAACGTACATGACTGGGTTATTTCGCGCCAACTCTGGTGGGGGCATCAAATCCCTGCCTGGTACAATGAAGCTGGCGAAATGTATGTCGGTGAGGAAGCACCAGAAGGTGAAGGTTGGGTACAAGATGAAGACGTGCTTGATACATGGTTCTCCTCTGCTTTATGGCCTTTCTCAACAATGGGCTGGCCGGATGAAAAGGCAGAAGACTTCCAACGCTACTTCCCTACATCGACCTTGGTTACGGGCTATGACATCATCTTCTTCTGGGTTTCACGTATGATTTTCCAATCCCTAGAGTTTACAGGAAAAGCACCATTTAATAATGTCCTTATCCACGGTTTGATTCGTGATGAAGAAGGACGCAAAATGTCCAAATCTTTGGGTAATGGTATTGACCCAATGGATGTAATTGAAAAATATGGTGCAGATGCCTTACGTTGGTTCTTGTCCAATGGTTCAGCCCCAGGACAAGACGTGCGTTTCAGCTACGACAAAATGGATGCAGCTTGGAATTTCATCAATAAGATATGGAACGTTTCACGCTATATCTTGATGAATGCAGGAGATATCACAGCAGAAGAAATTTCTGCTCATCTTGACCAAGTAGCAGCGAAAACAGCAGGTAATGTTACCGATCGCTGGATTCTCACACGTTTGAATGATACAATTGCGCGCGTGACTGAACAAATGGATAAATTTGAGTTTGGTGTTGCAGGTCATATTCTGTATAACTTCATTTGGGATGAGTTTGCCAACTGGTATCTTGAGTTGACCAAAGAAGTAATGTTTGGCGACGATGAGGCAGAAAAAGACGTCACACGTTCAGTACTTGTGCATGTCCTTGATCAAGTGCTCCGCCTGTTGCACCCAATCATGCCTTTCTTTACAGAAGAAATTTTCGAAAAACTTCCGACAACTGAAGGCAAATCTATTGTGGTATCTGAGTATCCAGAAGTACGTCCAGAATTTGATGATGCAGAAGCAGGAGATGGTGTTGCCATGTTGATTGAGATTATCACAGCGGTACGTAATATCCGTGCGGAAGTGAATACGCCTTTATCAAAAGCCGTGCCAATGATAATCAAATCAGACAAGGAAGCCTTCCTGAACAAGGTGGCTCCTTATATCAGACGTTTTACCAATCCAAGTGAGTTAACTATTGAAGCGGATGTGACAGCACCTGAACAAGCCATGTCAGCAGTAGTTACTGGTGCGGAAATCTACCTTCCACTCGCAGGCTTGATTAATATCGAAGAAGAAATTGCTCGTCTCAATAAAGAACTAGACAAATGGCAAAAAGAACTCGATATGGTTAACCGCAAGCTTTCTAATGAAAAATTTGTGGCAAATGCCAAAGCAGAAGTTGTAGATAAAGAACGTGCTAAATTAGCAGACTATCAAGAGAAGTTTGAAAGCACTCAAGCCCGTATTGAAGAGTTACAAAAATAGTCGATGAGACCTAGAAAAGTTCCTAATTGTGGGAATTTTTTCTTTTTGGTATAGATAGGTTTACAATATCTTAAATTTTCATTTCTTGTTAAACCTATGGAAAAGTGATAAAATAAACAAAGAAAAAAACTCTAAGGAGAGATAAAAGATGGCACATATTAAATTTGACTATTCTAAATTGAAACCATTTGTAGCTGATAAAGAACTTGACGAAATTCAATGGCAAGTTGACGGCGCAGATAAACTTCTTCGTGAAGGAACTGGTGCTGGTTCTGACTTCATCGGTTGGTTAGATCTTCCAGAAGACTATGACAAAGAAGAGTTTGCCCGCATCCAAAAAGCAGCAAGTAAAATTCAATCTGACTCAGAAGTTCTTATTGTTATCGGTATCGGTGGTTCATACCTTGGTGCCCGCGCTGCAATTGACTTTTTGAACAACAGCTTTGTTAATCTTCAATCAAAAGAAGAACGTAAAGCGCCACAAATTCTTTATGCAGGAAATTCAATTTCTTCAAGCTATCTTTCAGACTTGGTAGAATATGTTGCAGATAAAGATTTCTCTGTTAATGTTATTTCTAAATCAGGAACAACAACTGAACCAGCAATTGCTTTCCGTGTCTTTGAAGAACTTTTGGTTAAAAAATATGGCCGTGAAGAAGCAAATAAACGTATCTATGCAACAACAGATAAAGAAAAGGGTGCCGTTAAAGTTAATGCTGATGCAAACAACTGGGATACTTTTGTTGTTCCAGATTCAGTTGGCGGACGTTTTTCAGTTTTGACAGCTGTTGGTCTCTTGCCTATCGCAGCATCAGGTGCTGATATTACAGCTCTTATGGAAGGTGCTAACGCAGCGCGTAAAGAATATACAGCCACAGACGTACGTGAAAATGATGCTTATGCTTATGCAGCGCTTCGTAATATCCTTTACCGTAAAGGTAAACTTTCAGAAATCTTGATTAACTATGAGCCATCATTGCAATACTTCTCAGAATGGTGGAAACAGTTGGCAGGTGAATCTGAAGGTAAAGACCAAAAAGGTATTTACCCAACATCAGCCAACTTCTCAACAGATTTGCACTCATTGGGTCAATTTATCCAAGAAGGTACACGTTCTGTATTTGAAACAGCTATCCGTGTGGAAAAACCACGTAAGAACATTAACATTCCTGAGCTTGAAGCAGATCTTGATGGTCTTGGCTACTTGCAAGGTAAAGATGTTGACTTTGTCAACAAAAAAGCAGCTGACGGTGTGCTCCTTGCCCATACAGATGGTGATGTGCCAAACATGATCGTTACTTTGCCTGAGCAAGATGAATTCACTTTAGGTTATACTATTTACTTCTTTGAGCTTGCAATCGCAATCTCTGGCTACTTGAATGGTATCAATCCATTTGACCAACCAGGTGTTGAAGCATACAAACGTAACATGTTTGCGCTTCTTGGCAAACCAGGCTTTGAAGAATTGAGTGCCGAATTAAACGCACGTCTTTAATCAAAAATGAGATAAAAACAAAAACCGCAGGACATCGAACTGTGGTTTTTTATGCTTGTGGGCGATGAAGACACAGTGTGCTATAATAGAGCAATGAGAGTTGTAGCAGGAAATTATGGTGGTAGACCACTGAAGACATTGGCAGGAAAAACAACACGTCCAACGACGGACAAAGTTAAGGGTGCAATTTTTAATATGATTGGCCCATATTTTGAAGGTGGGCGAGTTTTAGACTTATTCTCAGGTTCAGGTTCACTTGCTATCGAGGCTGTCTCACGTGGGATGGACAGTGCTGTAATGGTTGAAAAAGACCGTTCGGCACAGTTGGTGATTGCAGAAAATATTAAAATGACCAAAGAAGAGAAAAAGTTTCAGCTTCTTAAAATGCCAGCCGAGCGTGCCTTGACTCATCTTTCTGGGCAGTTCAACTTGGTTTTATTAGACCCGCCTTATGCGAAAGAAAGCATTGTTGCTAATTTAGAAGAAATGCAGAAAAAAGACATGTTAGCAGATGATGTTATCGTTGTTTGTGAGACGGATAAGGAAGTCACACTTCCGGAAAATATTGGTCATTTGTCTTTAAGTAAAGAAAAAGTATATGGAATTTCAAAGGTAAGCATCTATGAAAGATAAAATAGGTTTATTTACAGGTACTTTTGATCCGGTCACAAAAGGCCATTTGGACATCGTTGAACGTGCCAGCAAGCTTTTTGATAAGCTTTATATTGGTATTTTTAAAAATGAAGCTAAAAATCCTCTCTTCAGTCTAGAAGAACGTGTAGTCTTAATCGAAAGAGCCTTAGCAGATTTACAATTAACCAATGTGGAAGTCATTGCACATGCGAATGATTTGACGGTAAACATTGCGAAGCAACTTGAAGTAACGGCGCTTGTGCGTTCCGTTCGTAATGCAGCTGATTTAGACTATGAGAAAAATATGATTTACTTTAACCGTGAAATGACGGGGATAGAAACAATCTTACTGACTGCAAAACCAGAACTCGAAAATATTAGTTCTACACGGATGCGTGAACTTTATCATTTTGGCCAAGATCTAAGCCGATGGTTGCCTGCAAATGTTATTGAAGCACTGAATGAGAAAAAAACACATGAAAAATGAAAAAATAAAAAAGCATAAAAAACTAAAGCTATTCTTTGCCATCGCGTTACCGCTTCTTATTGTAGTGGGTTTATTCTTCCCCTTACCTTACTATATCGAGCAGCCAGGAGGAACCATTCCAGTTAATCAGATGGTTGATGTTGCGGGAAAGAAAGATGAACATAAAGGCAATTTTTATTTAACGACTGTTGAAATGGTACGGGCCAATGCCGCAAGTATGCTTTATTCCAAGTCGAACTCTTTTGCCACTATTTTGAGTAGTGAAGAGATGACGGGTGGGATGACCAATCAGCAATTTGACTTGGTCAACCAGTTCTATATGCAGACCGCGCAAAATACAGCTGTTTATCAGGCCTTTAAGTTGGCAGGGAAACCTTATGAGATGAAGTATCAAGGGGTCTACGTTTTGAGTATCACTGAGGATTCGACATTTAAAAATGACTTGCAACTTTCGGATACGATAACGGCAGTTAATGGCCACACTTTCAAATCTTCAACTGATATGATTGACTATGTGTCTCAACAAAAAGTTGGAGATGAGGTGACCATCAAGTACACACGGATGGATGGCAGCAACCATGAAGCCACAGGCAAGTACATTAAGTTGAGTAATGGTAAAACAGGGATTGGTATTGGTTTAGTAGATCATACACAGGTTGTGACAGACCCTAAAGTTAAGATCGATGCCGGAAGTATTGGCGGGCCAAGTGCTGGGATGATGTTTACCTTGGAAATATATAGCCAAATCACAGGCAAAGATTTACGTCAAGGACGCGAAATTGCAGGTACTGGAACGATCAATGAAGATGGCAGCATCGGGCAAATAGGTGGCGTTGATAAAAAAGTTGCTACAGCAAGCAATTCGGGTGCAAAAATTTTCCTTTGCCCGGATGAAACGGAAGAACAGGCAAAGGCTTCTGGTACAACAAATAACTACACAGATGCACTTGCGGCAGCTAAAAAGTTGAATACAGATATGAAAATCGTACCTGTAAAGACGATCCAAGATGCACTAGACTGTCTCGAAAAATAAAAAAAGCTGTAAATTACAGCTTTTTTTTTGCTTAATATTGATCTTGTAAGAGTGTTTTAAGTTCTGAAATACTTGGTTGGCGTGGATTGCCTGGTGTGCATTGATCGTCGTAAACAAGGTTTGCAAGCTTATCGAGTTCACGCTCCAAGTGATTTTTATCAACACCATTTCCTGATAGAGTGACATCGATATCGATGCTGTCCGTCAATTTTTTAATTTCTTTAATAAGTTTGTCTACAAGCTCCGCATCATCTTTACCTGTAAGACCGATGTAACGCGCAATTTCAGCGTAATCTTCTTGGGCACGGTAAATCTCATAACGTGGGTATGGTGTACGTTTAACGTTTCCTGTTACAGCGTTAAATTTAATGACGTGAGGCATAGCGATAGCGATAGCTAAGCCATGTGGTAATTCAAACTCACCTCCCACTTTGTGGGCGAGGGAGTGATTAATACCGAGAAAGGCATTGGCAAAGGCCATACCAGCTAAGGTTGCTGCATTGTGCATATTAGCGCGTGCGACTTGCCCTTCTTTGGAAGGTTTTGATGGGTCGTACTGATATGAGGTTGTCAAATTATCAAAAATTAACTTAATGGCACGAAGTGACAATGGTTTAGTGTAATCCGAAGCCATGACTGAAACATAAGATTCAAGCGCGTGACTAAGGGCATCAATACCAGACCAAGCCACGGTACGTTTTGGCACAGTCATAACAAACTCAGGATCAACGATGGCTACTTGAGGTGTAAGCTGATAATCAGCTAAAGGATATTTAACATGTGTTTCATCATCGGTGATAACAGCAAAAGGTGTTACTTCAGAACCTGTACCAGAAGTGGTCGGGATACATACCAGCTGTGTTTGATCTTGGTGCGGGAATTTGACGATACGTTTACGAATATCGATGAATTTTTGAGCCAACTGCTCAAAGAGTGCTTTTAGTGCGGCATCGTCATTGAGGTCAACCTCTCCACGAGCAGAATACTCGTAAATCAAGCGCCCAATTTTTGCTGCATCAAGTGGAGAGCCACCGCCGAGAGCGATAACTGTGTCAGGTTTAAAATCAGCCATTTGTCGCGCAATTTCAATGGCTTGTGAAAGTGTTGGGTCAGGTTTTACAGAACCATAAATTGAAGTTTGTACTTGTGTTTCACGAACGGCCAATTGCTCAAGCATATGGTCGACAAAGCCAAATTGCAGCATACCGTGGTCGGTGACGACAAAAGCGCGTTCGATATTAGGCATTTCTTGTAGGTAAGAAATAGAGTTGTTTTCGTAGTAAATTTCTTTTGGCAGACGAACCCATTGTGGGCGATTACGACGACGTGCCACTGTTTTGATATTCAATAGATCATATGTACTCAAATTGTGTGAGATTGAATTTTTCCCCCATGAACCAGTTCCTAAAGTCAGTGATGGACGCATTGCATCAGTATAGATATCCCCAACGCCACCGATAGAATCGGGTTGGTTAACTAAGATACGTGCAGCACCAATAGCATCAGCATATTCTTTCACAAAAGGATCATCTTGTGCACCTATCTGGATAGCTGCGTTGTGTCCAGCACCTTGATAAGCTAAAAGTTTTTGGACGATTGCAGTACCATTTTCGCGTGAAGTAGATTTGTAGATTGACAAAAGCGGGCTGAGCTTTTCAGAAGAGAGGGCTTCCCCGATGTTTTTTTCCTCCAATTCAAAGAGAAGAACATCTTTACCTTCAGGTACTTGTACGCCAGCTTGCTCAGCAATCCACGGTCCAGGACGACCGGCAACCGGCCCCGTTACACCGAAGCCTTCACCTGCACGTTCGACGAAAACAAATTTTTCGATGGCTGGATAATCTTCCTTTGGTACAACGTAAGCACCGTGAACTTGAAGTTTTTCGAGGAATTCATCGTAAATTTCTGCAGCAACTACAGCAGAGTTTTCGGTAGCGCAAATCATGCCGTTGTCAAATCGTTTAGAAAGTAGCAGGTCTTCAACTGCACGGTCAACATTTGCAGTAGCATCAACAAAGACGGCGCCATTACCTGCACCCACACCTAAGGAAGGATTACCTGACTTGAGCGCTGCATTGACCATCCCTGGTCCACCTGTAGCGAGGATAGAAGCAATACCGTGGTTTTGGATAAGTGCGGTAGTGTTATAAAGACTTGGATCTTCGACCCATTGGATAAAGTTTTCTGGGGCCCCGGCCTTCAGAGCAGCTTCGTAGACAATACGTGCGGCATGAGAGGAACAATTTTGTGCTTGAGGGTGAAAGGCGAAAACGATAGCGTTTCGTGTTTTTGCTGTTAAGAGTGATTTGAAAATTGTTGTAGAAGTAGGGTTGGTAGTAGGTACGATTCCTGCAAGCACGCCTAAAGGGGCTGCGATTTCTACTGAGCCAGCAACTTTGTTCTCGCTGATTACTCCGACTGTTTTGTCATTTTTGATGGAGTTATAAACAGATTCTGAAGCAAAGCGATTTTTAGTATCCTTATCCTCAACGATTCCTCGGCCTGTTTCATTATGGGCTTCGTGTGCGAGTTCAAGGGAATGTTCGCTTGCGGCTAAGGCCATTGCTGCGACAATTTTATCTACTTGCGCTTGTGTGTAGCCTTCAAACTGCAAAGCAGCTTGATGTGCTTTTTTGACGAGACCGTCTGTATATTGCTCTGCTTTTTCTACAAGTGTAGCTTTATCAGCGGCTGTTAGTTCTTTTTTGGTATTCTTGCTTGACATATTTAAATTTCTCCTTTGTGAAATTTATCACGTTATCATTTTAACAAACTTTGAAAGTGCTGTCAAACAATATTGTGTAAAAACACACAAACTTTTTTTGATAAAATACTATCTGCATTTTAATGATAAAAAAACCGCCTGAATGGCGGTTTTTTTAGAGCGTTGGTAAGATACATGTGCCCTCTGGGCTATAAAAATCTTTTTGTTTAAGTGTGAGCATTCCTGTCTTCCTATTACGGCGGAAAAGACTAATATTATCACTGTCTTGATGTGCTACGATAATAAAATCTTCTGTACTATTGAAATTGAAATCTCGAGGTGTATCCCCTTCAGTTTTTACAATATCTTCTAAAGTTATTTTTGTTCCCAAGGGGCTGACACTGTAGATAGCGATAGAATTATGTCCGCGGTTCGAAGCATAGAGAAACGCACCATCGGAAGAAAGACGGAGAGCAGATGCGCTCTTTGTGCCTTCAAAATCTACGGGAAGAGTACTGATTGTTTCGAGTGCGGCAAAGCGTCCTTTTTCCTCATTGTAGCTGAGAACAGTTACAGTAGAAGAAAACTCGCCAATGGCGTAAGCAATCTTGCCATTGGGATGGAAAGTAAGATGACGTACTCCAGTACCTGCAGGCATACGGTAGAGGCTTACAAGAGAGAGCTTGCCTTCTTCACCAACGACATCGTAAACCGTAATCTCATCTGTACCCAAGTCACAAGTAACCAATCGTCCATCAGGTGTAAGATCTGTGTAATGCACGTGAGGACGTTCTTGACCAGGATGTACTTTTGAACCTTCGCCTTCATGTTTCACAGTGTCTGTTAAGGTAAGCGAACCATTTTTTTGAATTTTGTAGACTCGAATTTCCCCTAAGTGATAATTTGCACCATAAACAAAACCACGTTCATTATCAACAGCTACATAGCAAAGAGGTGCGCCAACACTAGTAACATAGTTGAGAAGCTCTGTTTTTCCTCTTTTATAACTGAGCGCAGCAATACCGCCACCATTTTCATCTGCAGCACAAGTGTAAAGGTGTTGTTTTGCTTTGTCCAAAGCAAAATATGTTGCATTTTGAATATGGGCAACTTCTGTTAGATTAGAAAGTTCTTCCTTTGCAATATCTAAGTCAAAACTATAAATCCCCTTTGATTCACGCTTAGTGTAACCGCCAACTAAAATTTTTTCACGCATATCTTGGCTCCTTTAACATTTAATATTCGTATAATTATTTTATCATAAATGAGCGTTTTCAGGAAACTAAATCTCTCGCAATTTGCGAAGACAGGAAAGGCGACAAAATGATACAACAAGCTCTTGCAATAAGGAAGTGTTTAGTGTATAATAGTACTGTTGTCTATGGGCAATAATTTCACATTTTGACTTGACAGTGTCGTAGTGCACGTGTGTAGCGGCATTGGCTGACAGTTAAAAGAGGAAAAACTATTTTAAAAGGAGACATTAATATGTCAGTTATTTCAATGAAACAACTTCTTGAAGCTGGTGTTCACTTCGGTCACCAAACTCGTCGTTGGAACCCAAAAATGAAACCATACATCTTCACAGAACGTAATGGTATCCACGTTATCGACCTTCAAAAAACAGTTAAACTTGTTGACGATGCTTACAACTATGTACGTAACGCTTCATCTGAAGGTGCTGTAGTACTTTTTGTTGGTACTAAAAAACAAGCTTCAGAAGCTGTTAAAGAAGAAGCACTTCGTGCTGGTCAATACTATGTAAACCACCGTTGGCTTGGTGGTATGCTTACTAACTGGAACACTATCCAAAAACGTGTAGCACGCCTTAAATCAATCAACAAAATGGAAGAAGACGGAACTTTCGAAGTTTTGCCTAAGAAAGAAGTTGTTCTTTTGAACAAAGAACGCGAACGTCTTGAAAAATTCATCGGTGGTATCGCTGACATGCCTCGCATCCCAGATGTGATGTACGTTGTTGACCCACACAATGAACAAATCGCTATCCAAGAAGCTCAAAAATTGGGAATCCCAGTTGTAGCAATGGTTGATACAAACGCTGACCCAGATCCAATCGACGTTATTATCCCAGCAAACGATGATGCTATCCGTGCAGTTAAATTGATCACTGCTAAAATGGCTGACGCTATCATCGAAGGTCGTCAAGGCGAAGATTCAGTAGAAGCTGAACTTGCAGTTAAAGATACTGCTGCTTCAGAAGAATCACTTGAAGAACTTGCTGAAATCGTTGAAGGCAAATAATTTGTAATGAATAATACAGGCGAGGCCCTACGCCTCCCTGTTTTTTTATAAAATATAATAATAGGAGAACTATACAATGGCAGTAACAGCAGCTCAAGTAAAAGAATTGCGTGAAAAAACTGGTGCAGGTATCATGGATGCTAAACGTGCACTTGTTGAAACTGATGGAAACATGGAAGCAGCCGCTGAGCTCCTTCGTGAAAAAGGTATTGCGAAAGCTGAGAAAAAAGCTGACCGTATCGCCGCTGAAGGTTTGACAGGTATCGCTGTAAACGGTAATACTGCAGCGCTTATCGAATTGAACTCAGAAACAGACTTTGTTGCTAAAAACGAACAATTCGTTGCTATCGTTAAAGAAACAGCTGAACTTATTGCAGAGAAAAAACCGGCAACTAATGAAGAAGCTTTGGCTTTGACAACTGCAGAAGGTATCAGCCTTGAAGATTCTTACACACAAGCTACAGCGACAATTGGTGAAAAAATTTCATTCCGTCGTTTCCAACTTATCGAAAAAACAGATGCGCAAACATTTGGTGTTTACCAACACAACCAAGGTCGTATCGGTGTAGTTACAGTTGTTGAAGGTGGAGATGCAGAGCTTGCTAAAGCAGTTGCAATGCATATCGCTGCGATGAACCCAACTGTTCTTTCTTACAAAGAATTGGATGCTGAGTTTGTTCATGATGAGTTGGCTAAATTGAACCACACCATCGATGAAGATAACGAAAGCCGTAAATTGGTAAACAAACCAATGCTTCCACATCTTGCCTACGGTTCTCGTAGTCAATTGACTGAAGAAGTTCTTGCAAATGCTGAAGCAGAAATGAAAGAAGAGCTTTTGGCTGAAGGTAAACCTGAAGCAATCTTGGGCAAAATTATCCCAGGTAAAGTTGCAAAATTCATCATTGACAATACTAAAGTCGACCAAGCTTACACACTTCTTGGACAACTTTATGTTATGGATGACAGCAAAACAGTAGAAGCTTTCCTTGAGTCTAAAGGTGCTAAAGTTGTAGCGTTCACACGTTACGAAGTTGGTGAAGGTATCGAGAAAGCAGAAAACAACTTCGCGGCAGAAGTCGCTGAAGCAGCAGGTCTTGCTTAATTAAGAAAAAACAGTTCTAATGGACTGTTTTTTTTTTTTATGATTGTTTGTGTGAAGGCCTTCTTTTGCGTGGTTTTAAACGTAGAGTGCGTGTAATCTAAAAAATGTAGAAAAGTGATGTAAAATCAAATATAATGTGCTATAATAAAGAGTGAAACTTTGTATTTAAAATTAAGTTTAAATAAAAAGATAAAATTACCTAAAGTTTTGGAGAGAAGATGTCAAGTACAATAATTATTCTTTTGGGCGTTCTCATAGTGATTGTCGTTGGATTCTATGTATTTTCAATGGTAATGCGTAAGAAAACAGAAAATCGTATTCTTGAGTTAGAAGAGCGCAAGGAGCTGCTTTTTGATTTACCTGTGCAAGAAGAATTAGATGCCGTCAAGAAGATGCATCTGGTTGGGCAGTCACAGACCATTTTCCGTGAATGGAACCAAAAATGGATTGATTTGTCATCAGATTCATTTGCTGATTTAGAAAACCATATTTTTGAAGCTGAGCAATTGAATGACTCCTTCCATTTTTTCCGTGCGCGTGAGTCTGCTGATGATAGTGAAGCACAGATCGAAGTGATGGAATCTGAAGTCGAAGCGATTCGTGCAGGTGTTGCAGAATTGGTCGAACAAGAAAAACGTAATTCGACAAAAATTCAAGAATCTCTTGACCTTTATGAAACACTCCGTGATGAAATCACTGACAATCAAGAAAAATATGGTACAGTTATTGACGAAATTAACCGTCACTTAGCAAACATAGAAACTGAATTTTCACAGTTTGTTACACTTAACTCAACAGGGGATCCGATTGAGGCAGCAGAAGTGTTGGAAACTGCGGAAGAACATACAATTGCTTTGCGTGCAATTACGGAGCAAATTCCAGGCTTGCTTGCTGTTGTCGACAAAGAATTGCCAAAACAAATCGAAGAGTTAGAAGAGACAGTTCAGAAGTTCGAGGAGGAAGATTACGTACTTCCTGCAAGTGTTAATCTTGAGAATGAAATGAAAGCCATCCAAGATGATTTAGAAGAAGCTAAAGCTCTTCTTGATAGCTTTGAACTTGAAGCAATGGAAGCCCGTATTTCTTCAATTAACGATCGTATTAATGGTATTTATGACATTTTTGAGCGTGAATATAAAGCACGCCGTAGCGTAGAAAAACGAGTGAATATTCTCCGAAGCTATATTGAACATACACGTGCAAATAACAAAAACCTCTTGTTAGAAATCGACCATACGATGCAGGCATATTTGCTTTCTGACAATGAAAAAGCAGCTGTACGTAGCTACTCTGAACACCTTGATATTCTCGAAGGGGAAGTTGACAGTGTGCTTGAAGCAGTTAAAGAAAAACAAAAACCTTACTCTGCCTTAGGTGGAAATGTAAATTCAATCATTGAAGCTTTGGAAGATATTGAGAAGAATCAAATTAGCATTAGTGAAGGACTTGCTAACTTACGTGAGCAAGAAAAAGTTGCACAAGAAGCTGCTGATCGCTTTGACTCAGAGCTACGCATTATCAAGAGATATGTGGAAAAACGCAATCTTCCAGGTTTGCCGAAAGATTATTTGGATCTCTTCTTTGCAACAAGTGAGCGTTTAGAAGCCCTCTTTAAAGAATTAGGTAAAGTACGTATTAATATTGATGTAGTGAACCATCAGCTTGACACATCTACTCAAGATATGGAAGCCTTGAAAGATGCAACGGATGATTTAGTAGACCATGCGGTTCTTGCAGAACAATTGATGCAATATGCTAATCGTTATAAAGCAAGTGATGAACGTATTGCTGGAGCTATCGCTCGAAGCTTACAACTCTTTGATCGTGCGCGCAACTATGACGGAGCTTTTAACGAAATTTCAAATGCTCTAGAAATGGTTGAGCCAGGAGCAGCAGAACGTATTGCTAATGTATACAATAGTCACAAAGAAAAACCAGACTATCGTTAATAAGAAGACGTAAGGAAACTTACGTTTTTTTTATTTTTTATCATTTTAAAAACGACCTTTACTCACAAGCGCAAGTCGCAAACAAAAGGACAAATGGTTATTGTATGAAATATGTTATAATAGGCCTATGAATGAAACTGAAAATATTATGGAAGAATTGCATTGCATTGGCTGCGGTGCATTGATTCAAACAGAAGATAAAAATGACTTGGGTTTCCTGCCTGCAGGAGCACTTGCGAAAAGAGGAGAAGATGACGCATTGTACTGTCAACGTTGTTTCCGCCTCCGTCACTATAATGAAATCGCGGATGTCAGTTTGACAGACGATGATTTTTTACGCCTTTTAAGCGAAATCGGTGAACATGATGCGTTAATTGTGAATGTTGTTGACATCTTTGATTTTAATGGCTCTCTCATCCCAAGCTTGCATCGTTTTACGGGCAATAATGATCTTCTCTTAGTCGCCAATAAGAAAGACATTCTGCCTCACTCATTAAAGGTTGGTAAAATGAGCGCTTGGCTTAAGGAGCAAGCAAAGAGAGCGGGTCTCCGTCCCCTTGATGTTCTTGTAACTTCAGCTAAAAATCAAGATGATGTCCGAGAACTCATGGAAAAAATTGAGAAAATGCGTAAAGGACGTGACGTTTATGTGGTTGGTGTGACGAATGTGGGTAAATCTACATTGATTAACGCCATTATCAAACTTGTCACAGGGGATGATAATGTGATTACAACCAGCCGCTTTCCCGGTACGACTTTAGATAAGATTGAGATTCCTCTTGATGATGATAGTTTGCTTATTGATACACCGGGGATTATTCATCGTGGACAAATGGCCCACTATCTTGAAGCAAAAGACCTAAAACTCGTTTCTCCTAAAAAAGAAATTAAGCCTAAAACTTACCAACTTAATGCAGGACAAACCCTATTTTTAGGAGGGCTTGCACGTTTTGACTATATACAAGGTGAAAAACAAGGCCTTACTGTTTTTTGTGACAATGAGTTAGATATTCATCGTACAAAATTAGAAGGAGCTACTGAATTTTATGAAAAACATGCGGGTGGGTTACTCCAACCGCCACGAGCAAAAAATCTTTCGTACTTTCCCAAACTCATCCGTAAAGAATTTTCTGTCAAAGAAAAATCAGATATTGTCTTCTCTGGTCTAGGATGGATTCGGGTTGCGGAACGTGGCGTTGTTGCCGCATGGGTGCCAGAAGGTGTAGATGTAGTTCTGCGTAAGGCATTGGTATGAGTATGATAAATCTAGAAGAAAAACAAGAACGTATTTTACTGGCTGGTGTAGAGACCTTTGAAAATAGTGAAAATTTTGAAAGCTCGATGCTTGAACTTGCTGAACTCACTAAAACAGCAGGAGGGATTGTGGTTGATGCTTTTACACAAAAGCGGGACAGATATGATACTAAATTTCTGATTGGAACTGGCAAGCTTGAACAAATGAAGTGGGCAATTGAAGTTGGAGAAATAGATACGGTTATATTCAATGACCGTCTGACGCCTCGCCAAAACATCAATCTGGAAGAAGCTTTAGGGATAAAAGTTATTGATCGGATGCAATTGATTTTGGATATTTTTGCATTGCGGGCACGTTCTCATGAAGGGATGCTTCAAGTTGAGCAGGCTCAACTTAGCTATTTGTTGCCACGTTTGGTCGGGCAAGGTATCATGCTCAGTCGTCAAGGAGGCG
Organism: Lactococcus garvieae subsp. garvieae; assembly: GCF_029024465.1. Classification (NCBI taxonomy): domain Bacteria; kingdom Bacillati; phylum Bacillota; class Bacilli; order Lactobacillales; family Streptococcaceae; genus Lactococcus; species Lactococcus garvieae. Next base: position 1,916,801 of record NZ_CP118950.1, on the reverse strand, counting down.
GTATCGGCTCCAAAGGTCCTGGTGAAAGTAAACTTGAAACAGACCGTCGTTATATTCGGACACGTATTGAAAATATTGACAAACAGCTCAAAAAAGTTGAAAAAACCCGTGAAACGATTCGGAAAAAGCGTAAAGAAAGTTCGATCTTTAAGATTGGCTTGATTGGTTATACAAATGCCGGAAAGTCAAGCATAATGAACGCTCTGACTGAAAAAACGCAATATGAAAAAGATGAACTTTTTGCCACACTAGATGCAACAACAAAGTTGGTGAAAATAAAAGAGGATTTTACAGTCAGTCTTACGGATACGGTTGGTTTTATTCAAGATTTGCCGACGGAACTGATTAAAGCATTCAAGTCGACATTGGAAGAGTCGACTCATGTGGATTTACTTATCCATGTTATTGACGCAAGTAATCCCCATCATGAAGTCCATGAAAAAACAGTCCAAAAATTGATGGAAGAAATGGATATTCAAGGTATTCCTGTGTTAAATGTCTATAATAAGATGGATATTGCTCAGGATTTTGTACCTACTTTGGCCCCAGCAGTACAACTTTCGATTAAGTCAGACGAAGGCGTTCAGTGGTTACGTACTGCAATTTTAGAAAAATTGCATGAGCTCTTTGTCGCTTTTGAGTTGGACCTTCCTTATGCAATGGCTTATAAACTTCCTGAACTGAAAAAAATAGCCATGGTCAACGATGTTATTGAAGGTGAGACAGCTTATAAAGTTAAAGGGCTCATTGCCCCTAACATGACCTGGAAGCTGGATAATTATTAGAAAAGAGAAATAAAATGGAATTAACTGGAAAACAAAAGCGTTACTTGCGAAGTCTCGCAGTGAATATTCGCCCCATAGTTCAAATCGGAAAATCTGGCGTGTCTAACGAAATCCTTACAAGTATCCGCCACGCTGCAGATGCACGTGAATTAATTAAAGTCAACATCTTGCAAAACTCTGATGAAACTGCCAAAGATGTTGCAGCGATGATTGACGAAATGGGGCTTAACGTTGTCCAAATTATCGGGCGTAATGTAGTGGTCTTTAAGGTCAGTGACCGTAAAGAAAATCGTAAAATTTCAGAAGATGTAAAAAAGGTATAAGTTATGTCGCTTGAACTTCTAACACCTTTTACTAAGGTGGATCTACAAGAGGAAAATGCTCGTGTTCGCCGTGCCATCGGCCTTTTTTGGGGAAGTTTCAATCCTGTACACATCGCACATTTAACAATTGCTGATCAAGTGCGTCAGCAGCTGAATTTAGAACAAGTTGTTTTTCTTCCGGAACATAATACCGATGGGCATGTTACACGCATGTTAGAACTGGCACTCGAAGGAAAAGAAGGTCTTGTCTTGAACAAATGCCGCTGCCAAGCAGATGAAGGTATATATGAAACAGTAAAGGCCCTCAAGGAAGAACATCCCGATACAGATTTTTACTTTATCATTGGGGGAGATTTAATCAATAGTTTACCGAGCTGGAAAAATATTGAGCAACTTTTAGAATTAGTACAGCTTGTTGGTGTACGCCGCCCACGCTTCCGCGCGGGGACAAGTTATCCTATTTTGTGGGTTGATGTACCGGGAATGGATATCTCTGGCAATATGATACGTGAACAATTTAGTCGAGGACTTGTTCCAAATTTCTTGTTGGCGCCAAAAGTACTTGCATATATCAAGAAAGAGGGGCTGTATGTTTGAATTTTATCCAGAAGTAAACTTGTCAAGAGAAGAGCTGCTCATGAAGATAAAAGCTCAAATGTCTGAAAAACGTTTCCAACATATTCTAGGAGTAGAGAAAGCTGCAATTGCACTTGCTGAAAAATACCATGTAAATGTGCATAAAGCCAGTCTTGCTGCTCTTTTACATGACTACGCAAAAGAAACAGCAGATCATATCTTCTTAGCGTTGATTGAAAAGTATAACTTGGATCCTGATTTAAAAAATTGGGGCAATAACATCTGGCATGGTACAGTGGGTATTTATAAAATGCAAGAAGATTTAGGGTTGAAAGATCCCGAAATTCTTCATGCAATTGAGGTTCACACTGTAGGGAGTGCAGCGATGTCTGACTTAGCAAAAGTGCTTTATGTGGCGGATTATATTGAAGAAGGGCGCGATTTCCCGGGTGTGATTGAAGCGCGAGCTATCGCGGATTGCTCTCTTAATATGGCGGTGGCCTTTGAGACAATGCGGCTTATTGATTATCTGGCTGAGCTTCGTGTAAAAATTTATCCTCAAAGTATCGAAACATATAATGCATTTATCAAATATCTTAAAAAATAATAATAAAATAGAAAATAGGAATAAAATGAATTCAAAACAATTACTCGAAACAGTTGTAAAAGCAGCCGATGATAAAAAAGCTTTGGATATTGTAGCTCTTGATGTCGCTGCCGTATCAGGCGTTGCAGATTATTTCGTTGTCCTTGAAGCGATGAATACACGTCAGATTGATGCGATTGTTGATAATGTCGCTGAAGAAGCAGACAAACTTGGTGTTCAAGCAGCAGGTCATATTGAAGGCGATGCACGCACAGGATGGGTTTTAGTTGACTTAGGTGACGTGATTGTCAATGTTTTTGACCATGATTCACGCTTGCGTTTTAACTTGGAAAAACTTTGGTCAGATGCACCACTTGTTACTATTAATGAATGGATTTCTGAATAAATGACAGCTTCTTATGAGGAATTTGCGCGGGTCTATGATTCCGTAATGGATGAGGAACTTTATGACTTATGGTTTGATTTTAGTCAAAGACATTTTCCGGCAAAAACGCAAAATATCATGGAACTGGCATGCGGTACAGGTATTCTCTCGATAAGATTTAGTCAAGCAGGTTACGAAGTAACCGGTGTTGATTTGTCCGAGGAAATGCTGACTATTGCGGATCAACGGGCACGTCAGATGGGGGAAAAGATTACTTTTGCTGCCGGAGATATGCGTGAATTATCGGGAACGACCACATTTGATGTTGTGACTTGCTATTCGGATTCGCTTTGTTACATGTCGAATGCTTCTGAAGTTCAACGTGTTTTTGATGGGGTTTATAATTCTTTAAATGCGGATGGGGTTTTTATCTTTGATGTTCATTCGACATATCAGGTGGATTCTGTCTTTCCGGGTTACGCTTATCACGAAAATGATGAAGACTTTGCTTTTCTTTGGGATTCTTTTGAGGGGGATGATCCCCATTCCGTTGTCCACGAATTAACTTTCTTTGTTAAAGATTCTGATGGGAAATTTGTGCGTAAAGATGAAGTACACCAAGAGAGAACATACCCAATAAAGGAATATTTGACAGGACTTCAGAAATTTTCTAAAGTAGAAGTATACGCTGATTTTGAAGATAAAAAACCTGAAGAAGAAAGCTTACGTTGGTTCTTTGTATGCAAAAAATAATAGGAATTGTTGCTGAGTTCAACCCTTTTCACAATGGACATAAATATTTATTAGATCAGGCAGGCGAGGGTATAAAAATCGTTGCCATGTCTGGAAATTTTATGCAAAGGGGTGAACCAGCTCTTTTTGATAAATGGACAAGAGCGGAAATGGCTCTAAAAAATGGTGCAGATATCGTGGTTGAGCTTCCTGTCATGGGAGCTGTCCAAGCTGCAGATTTTTTTGCGCAGGCAGCAGTGGATATTCTTGATAAAATGGGGATTGATGAACTTGTTTTTGGTTCGGAGTCTGCCCTGGATTACCAAAAAATCGTGAATCTTTATAAAGAGAAGTCAACAGAAATGGAGCGTTTCATTAAAGATTTGCCTGATACGTTGAGTTATCCCGAAAAAACTCAGATGATGTGGCAGAAGTTCTCAGGTTTACATTTTGATGGGAATACCCCGAACCATGTCCTTGCTCTCGCTTATGCCAAAGCCAGTGTGGACAAAGATATAAGACTCCGAGCTATTCGCCGCAGTAACGATTTTCATTCGCGAAGCTTATCTGGTGAAATTGCTTCAGCAACAGCCATCAGAGCAAATATTGACCAACCAGATATTTTTAATTTTGTTCCTGAAAATTTAAAGCAACTCTATCAGCACCCCAGAGTTTCTTGGGATAATTATTTCACTTTGCTTAAGTATAAGATAATTTCTCAAGATTTGAGTCTAATTTTTCAAATGAACACAGAGTTGGAAAGTCGGATAAAAACGGTCATCAAGAAAGTAAGTACAGTGGACGAATTGGTAGAGGCAGTGCATACGAAGCGCTATACTAGAGCGCGTGTGAGAAGGTTATTGACCTATGTTTTATTGGATATCCCACGTGATTTTCAGCTGCCACAAAATATTCATGTGTTAGGCTTTACTAAGCAAGGACAACATCATTTGGCTAGAGTGAAGGATAAACTTGTGACCCGTATTGGAAAAGAATCATGGGATTTACTTACGCAAAAATCAGATGATATTTATCAATTAGGAAATCGTAGTTTTAAAGAACAGAACCACGGGCGCAAACCCTTGATTTTGTGATATAATATTTAAGAATAAATTGAAAATAGGAGGTGTCCCATGGGACGCAAATGGGCCAATATTGCCGCAAAAAAATCAGCTAAAGACGGAGCAACATCAAAAGTTTATGCCAAATTTGGTGTTGAAATATATGTAGCCGCAAAGCAAGGGGAGCCAGATCCAGAATCAAATACAGCGCTTAAGTTTGTTATTGAACGTGCGAAGCAAGCACAAGTTCCAAAGCATGTTATTGATAAAGCGATTGACAAAGCTAAAGGTGGAGCAGAAGAAGCTTTCGTTTCCGGACGCTATGAAGGGTTCGGACCGAATGGATCAATGATTATCTGTGAAACGCTAACTTCCAATGTAAACCGTACAATTTCTAATATCCGTACCATTTTCCATAAAAATGGTGGGAATATTGGTGCGGAAGGTTCTGTAGGCTACATGTTCGATAATACAGGTGTGATCGTCTTTGCAGGTGATGATGCTGACGAGATTTTTGAATATTTGATTGAACAAGAAATTGACGTCCGTGATGTTTCTGCGGAAGAAGGTCAAATTATTGTTTATACAGAGCCTACAGATTTACATAAAGCAATTGCTGCGCTCAAAGAAAAAGGTATCACTGAATTTACAACAACTGAACTCGAGATGATTGCACAGAGCGAAGTTGAACTTTCTGGTGAAGATTTAGAAACCTTTGAAGGTTTGGTGGATGCTTTGGAAGATGACGACGATGTTCAAAAAGTTTATCATAATGTTGCAAATCTATGATGAACGTTTATATAGTTGAGTCGTAGGTGTGCGTTTCTTTGAGGAAATAGCAAAAGGGGCACGCGAGGGGCACAAATTACAAATAATGAAAGCGGGGCTGCTATGCTCCGCTTATTTTTTTGTTCAATTGATCGATTAAATCTGACTTTGGACTAATGTCAAATAATTGGACATAAAATGAGCTATATTTTCTTAAAATATTTTTCTTCCTTCTGATTTGGAGTTAAACCATTGTTGGCAGAATGAGGATTATAGTTGTTGTAGAATTGTTCGATGTATTCAAAGCAAGAGAGTTGAACCTCTTGAATGGTGTGATAAGTTCTTCGATTAATTTCTCTTTGTTTAAGGTACTTGAAAAAGACCTCAGTTACGGCATTATCATAAGGATACCCAGGTTTAGAGTAAGAAGCAAGTAACTGATGCTCATCTAATATTTTTCTAAAGGAAGCTGATTTAAATTGACTCCCTTGATCTGAATGAAAAATAATTGGTTCCTTAGGTTTTCTCTTATTTATAGCCATCTCTAGGGTGTCACAAGCAAGTTTAGCATCAATCTTATCACTTACTTTCCAAGCGATGCATTTTCTAGAGTAGAGGTCAAGAATGGCGCAGAGATAAACGTGACGCTTAGGTCCTATAGAAATATAAGTGAAATCAGTTGTCCAAACTTGATTCGGGGACTTCGGATTAAATTCTTGTTTAAGGAGATTATCAGAAGAAAATGCAGGAGAGTGTTTTGATTTAACCCGAGGTTTAATGGTCGACATTTTAGGGAGTGTCATAGACTTGAGAAGTCGTAAGATACGGCCTTCAGAAATATTAACGCCATAATCACGCAGAAGAATGATTTTAAAAGCTCTCGTTCCAATTCTTTTCTTAGCTTTCATATAAATCTCAAGGAGTAATTTTCTCAAGCGTTGATTTTCTATTTCACGCTTCGAAGGCTTCTTGTTAATGAAGTTATAGTAGGTGGAACGATTGACATGTAAAACACGACAGAGCATAACTGTCGTGTGTTCAAATCGGAGTCTATAGACTGCTTTTAATCTCACTTGGAGTTTTGCATGAATATGGCACTCGCTTTTTTTAAGATCAGATTTTCTTCCTCAAGTTGTGCATTCCTTTTTTGTAATTCTTGAATCTGTTTGGCAGTCAACACCGTATTATCTTCAAGACGAACTTGAGAGTACTGCTTAATCCATTTTGCAAGAGCAGAGACGGAGACGCCATAGTCTCTACAGAGTTCGGATTGAGTTTTACCTGTTTGATAGAGGTTGACGAGAGATTGTTTGAATTCCTCGTCGTAACGTTTAAAGCCTGACATAAAAGTCCTTTCATTTTTGTGTCTTCTTAGACAGATTATAACACACATATTTGTGTCTACTTTTATAGTATAGCTCCAATATAACGTTATTGCACGGATGTTACCTCCAAGACCAATTACTATAAAATCATTTAATGAGTTGATTCAAACGCTAAATATTAACGCTAAACTCTCAGTGACTGGGTTCGATGTTGAAGTAAAAACAGAAACCACCGATGCTCAAGCCCTACGAAGATTAAATAGCTTGATGAAATCATACTTGCCAGCAAATCTCACATTCAAAACATTCAACTATGGGCAAACTTCTACAAAAGGTCCTACAAAACATGGTGTGAGTGGTATGCTCGCAGGTAAGGTAACAAGCAAGAAGACAAAATATGCGGAAGGAGGCTAAATTTGGCTTTATATAATAATTGGGTAATTACAAAAAAATATGCTAGCACAGAAGTAGCAGCAATTTCTACCCAAAATAAAATTGAGTTTGTACGATTTATATCTAGCGACGATAAATTTGCACAGAGTGATTTGGAAAGTTTTGATGATTTAGTTTTAAGTACCATTAAAATCAAGAGTACTTTTCCAGTATCAAGTGTAAAAATATCTGGTTCCACAGTCACTGTTACAGGTATTTTAAATAGTACTGGTAATACTGTTGACTACGATATGAACACTCTTTTACTGGTGTGTAAATATAATGGAGCAGAGTTCTTGGCTGCAGCTACAACAGCACAAACTCCGTTCCGATTGCCAGCAGAAAATGCTGCAGAAGTCACAGAATATACAATTAGACCTCAATTGACATTGTCCAATAGTGATACGGTCAGTACGGTTGTAGATCCTGTTTCTCCAGCTACTAATGAACGAGTAGATGATGAAGTAAAGAAATTACAAGACCAGATTGATTCAGCGAATACTGACCGTAAAAGTATCTGGGATAAAATAGCAGATTTGGTTGATAAGTCCACTAACCAAACTATTGCAGGTATCAAAACTTTTACTTCAACGATTGTTGGCAATATTTCCGGAAATGCTGGAAGTGCTACTAAGCTAAAGACTCCTCAGAAAGTAACCTTAACAGGAGATGCTTCAGGAAGTACTACTTTTGACGGTACACAAGCTGTTGGGTTAACAACAACTTTAGCTACAATTACTCAAAGTGATACAACCAGTTCTGTTTCGCCAAACTATAATGAAACATTCACAACGGTTGACAGTGTAAAGACAGACACAAAGGGACGGGTGACTGGAGCAAATACTAAAACAGTAAAACTTCCAGTGGCTTATGTACATCCTAGTGTTTCTCAAAATGATACAACTTCATCAGAATCTCCCAATAATGGTTCTACTTTTGAGGTGGTTGATTCTGTACAAAGAAATAGCCAAGGACATGTTACTGGGGTAAATACAAAGACTGTTACTATGCCTACACAGGCAAATGTAACGGGCAATGCTGGGACAGCAACAAAACTCAAAACAGCACGCAAAATAAATGGAGCTGACTTTGATGGAACGCAAGATATTAATGTAAATGCGGCGAATGATTCGGACATCGTTCATAAAAGTGGAACCGAAACGATAATGGGGCGAAAAAATTTTGGTGGTATTGTGCAGGTAAATGCACAACCTAGATTGAATGGAACAACTGAACAAGCTTTATTGGTTAACACGTCAGGCACTAGTTTACCCCTCTTAAGATTCAATGAAAATTTAACAGGGCAAGGAGCTAATGGTAATACTGTAGGTATCTCGCTAGGAGCTAATACCATCATTGGGGGTGGGGAATCCCCTGCCTCTATATTAGCAGCCATGGAAAAGGGTGAACTTCCTCCAGTTCTTTCGGGGCTATCAGGTGGAAATGAGCATGGTATTCTTTCAGCAGATCAAAATGTTTACATAGGAGCTGGATATCAATCAGGTGGAGTCACTGGTAAATGGTGGAAGTTTGGAAATGATGGGAAGTTAATTTCTCCTGCTGGCGATGAGATACTCGATACAACAAACGGAGACAAACGTTATGCAAGTTTAACTGAACCTAACCATATTCAAGGGGAAACAATTTTTGATCAATTGCATTTTTCAAGTGATACAGAAAAAATACCCCTCGAATTTGATGCTGCTTGGACGGCTAATGGTCATTATGTAAAAATGACAAATGGTATTTTATCAATTTACATAGATGGTGCCCGTCCAAAAGTTGATGGGCTGACTGGTCAATCTTATTACACTGTAGCAAGACTCCCAGCAGGATTTAGAGATATTGTTTCTGCCCATGACATCCAATTTGTTTGGAGTAGTATGAATGGTGGTGTCCTTAGGTATAGTGGGAAAGTCCAAAAATCTACTGGGGATATAATTTTTTATCTCGCACCAAATACAGATAAGCTTATGAGCACTCACAGATTTAGCATATATATTCCATATGTGCCAGTATAAATGAAGGGGAATAATAAAAATTGGAAGAAAAAGCGCTGCGAGAGGTCCTTGAACGTCTTGCTAGAATTGAAACGAAGTTAGATAATTATGAGTCAGTACGGGATAAAGCTGACAAGGCTTATTCTATAGCTTTAAAAAATGAGGACAATATACGAAAAATGGAAGCCACAAACAAATGGTCATGGGGATTCATGATAACGATTGCCATTTCGTGTGTCGGATATTTAATATCAAAATTATAGGAGGATAAAAATATGTTTAACCAAACATTTTTGAAAGATACTGCAGAACGTGCAGTAAAAACATTTGCACAATCAATGGCTGCAGTCAAGACTGCAGGAGTTACCGGTGTGCTTGATGTAGATTGGGTAAATGCTTTAAGTGTATCATTACTAGCAGCATTGGTATCTGTTCTAACATCATTAGGAAGCGGCTATGTCGGTGATGATTCAGCAAGTGCTATTAAATTAAATAAGTCTAGTGGTATTAAGTCAAATGATAAGTTGCTAGATTCTGAGTAAAAATCTTGAAAAAAGACAGCACGAAAGAATCTAGTAAAATTTGGCAAATTTTACTAGGCTAGACAAGGAATTGTGCAGATAAAACTAATTATCTTCCATAAACCTCCTTGGTGGCGTATAGAGTTGGTGGTTGCGTAGTAGCACATCCACCAGACGCACAAGTTTTCTTGCGGTTAAAACGACGGCTCTTTTGTGTTTATGTTTGGGGACTTCATCTTTCTTTTTCTTGTAAAACTCTGCGTATTCCACGTTATGTCTTCGTACAGAGTTGGCGGCTTCAACTAAGTAATAGCGAAGATAACGATTGCCTCGTTTTGCAAGAGAAGTATTTTGAGATGAGGTATTGCCAGATTGTGTTTCTTTCCAATTCAAGCCAGCATATTTAGCGACTTGAGGATGGTCTTTAAAGCGTTCAATCTGTCCTATTTCAGCGATAATTCCTGCAGCGAATACCTTTCCAATACCAGGTACACTGGTCAAACATTGGTATTCAGGGATAATTTCTACCATGTCTTCAATGGCTCGATCAATTTCTTTAATCATCTTCTCTAAACTCCGTATTTCGCGAGCAAGGAGACTGAGTACAATATTGACAGAATCTTGTTGGACGAGTGATAAGCGGTAACTTCCTTTTATGGCAGCTTTTATTGCTTTTGCAAGTTTCTCAGGAGCTTTGAAGCGACCTCGCCCGAGTTTCTGGATGAGTTCCGTGAAATCTTCAAGAGGAGTATTTGCGAGTTCATCTAGCGTGTAATCTTCGGTCATGAGTGTCATAATTGTGGCAGACCAAACAGAGGTACTCAATTCTTCATTCTTTAATTCCGCAGAGAGCGTATTGCACTTGTAGTAGATGTTTTCAATGAAGTGTTGTTTTGTACGTACTAATTGTTCCACGAGCTGAAGTCGAGTTCTTGTGAGATGTTGTAGTGCCAGATACTTTTCTTCTTTAAGATAAGATCTTGTAAAGCGTTCAATGCGGAAGTAATCCGCGATGTAGAAAGCATCAAGGGTATCATTCTTGTTTTCTTCGAATGCCTCACGATATTTCTTTATTTTGGCTGGTTGTTCCACCATGACCTCGACTCCGAGCTGCTTTAACTCCGAGTCTTCGTGGAAGAACATTGCAGGGATGAAAACTGTAGAGGGATGTGGCTTCCATGCCAATGACGACTCTATTAAATTCATACTTTTCGTTAAGTGAGAGTACTTGTTCTTTGATTTCAGAAGCACCAATCATATCATTGGTAAGTGAAGCAGCGTACAAGACTCCAAGTTCCGTGTCATTTGACATGATGCACACATCGAGTTTGGTAGAGCTGACGTCTAAACCGACAAAACATTTCATTTGGAAGGACCTCCTTTCATTTGATTAGGAAACTATACTTGACTACTGAGAGATTCCCCAGAACTCTGTATCCCTTCATCCTCGCTTATTAGAATACCCATCACAGCGATTACTTACCGCCTGCTCGCTACTAAGAGCAGAGTAATCACGGTGGAAACAGCTAGTGAGTTGGAAGATTTGATACAGCTCGGGTCGCAGACTTATGAAGAAGACGAAGCAACAAGGAGAGTTAGCATATTCCTTTTGAGTCCATTCCTAAGAATAATTATTCTGGGAAACGTCACAATAGTCAAGTAAAACGATAACAATTGTTAGAAAATTGGGGTGAAAAATACCCATAAAATATATTATACGAGGAGGAGTAGCATGTATAGTGTAACAGCAACCATAGGACCACTTGTTGGCAAGCAGGTTGGCTATTCTAGTAGTGTAGGACAATGTGGGGCTCTTGCCTCTTATTGGCTGTCTGTCCTTACAGATAAGGTTTATCAGTTTGCCTATGGTATGTCTGGAATAAATGCAAAATGGGTGCCAGAGTCAGATTGTGCGACTGCTTGGAATGTATTTACACAAACCGACTGGTCAGCTATAGGTTTTGAAAAAATTGATAATCCAAGTTTTAGTCAGCTTAAAGCCGGAGATATTTTCTTCATCTCTGCACGAGATGGCTTATCTACGGGCCACGTAGGAATTGTAGCAAGCGTAGCAAATGGTAACGTCATTACTTATGAGCAGAATGTTCTTGGCGCTATGTACGTTCAAGAACTACCAGATGACAATAGTTGGTCATGGTATAACGGCTTTAGCGGAGTAGTGCGTAAGAAAGAAGAAAAACCATCGAATGGTGGTGGGACAAGCAACAAAATTCAATTAGGAGGACTTCAAATGTTTATTCAATATCCAGACGGAAAACAGTACGTCATTAGCTCAACAGGTAAAAATTACATCGAAACAAGTGAACAATCAAAAATAATGACACAATTCTTTGGGAAACCGAAAATTGTTGGCAAAGATATCAATCAACGAGAGATTGACCAAGTATTGGAAGCTTTGACAGGTGGAACAAAATAAAAAGTGCGCCCGGTCCATTGGCCGGGCTTTTTGTTTTTCTTAGCTCCCGGTTATGTGACTGGGAGTTTTTTTGTATTAAGTGGAAAAGAAAGCGTTGACATTATCGAGGAGATAGTGTACAATAAGTTATACCTTTAAGCATCTCCAGCCTTTTCTGGGGTGTTTTTTGTTTTTATATACCAATGAGATATGTTATATTTAACAAGGCAAAACAATTCTAAAAAAATTAAATTAATTACACTTTAACCACGTCTTGCCAACGTGGCTTTTTTTGATATAATAATATTAGCTTCGTTTTGACCAAATCAGAAGCCATCTTTTTCTAAACACTTGCATTAAGCAGGTGTTTTTTTTGTATCATTATGCTATTGGACATATTAGTGTTATAGTAAGAATGTTCGTAGGCTACTTCTCTTCGACGAAGTCAGACCTCGAATACGAACTCTAGTTATGACGAGTAATTATAACTAGGCTATTCATCAGGAAGGCACTCTCGCATATTGGGTGTCTTTTTTGTATGGTTCGCTATTGTCTAGCGGTTGTGTTATACTGACTATGTCAGGCGGCCATACAACCCACTTACAATTTTAGGCAAGTTTCTAATCAATGTTTACGCCTGGCAGAACTTCTTGTAGTGCGTTCGTGTATTTCAAGAGGTTTTTTTGTTATAATGTAAGTGTATCAAGCTCACATAAACCAATCTTATGCGCTTTATAAGAAAAAGAGTTTGATATAGCTCCCTTTTCAGGTTGGGGGAGCTTTTTTTATTTTCTGAATTACTACAAATCGTACACGTACCATCTTGTTAATACTAACAAAAAGCTTAACAGAGCCATTTAATCGCACATCTATTCGTACATATTTATTTTCCAAATTAAATCCAAACGAGTCGAATTCGACCCGTTTAGAACTAAGTTATTGTATTTTTTGCAACATCTCCATTATTGCTGACCTCACGAAAAATTGATATTATGCGGTTTAAAGCGGATTAGAGTAAATTAGAGCAGATTATAGTAATTTTAAGACCACTCAAACACTTGGTATTACTGGATTTGTAGTTTTGGTACCGTCAAAAAATGACGGTCGCAGATTCCATATTATAAAAATGTGCACCAAAACATAATAAGGCTATTTAACAAAACAGGCATTTTGTCAATAAAGGATATGGAATTCAGAGTCTAATCGTTCAAAAATGGCTTTTTGTCAAATTATAATTATGTTATAATAAATGTCTGTTCTTAATAGGTAAATCTCTATGACAATAGGGATTTTTTTGTTATACTCTAAGTACACAAATCATTATTTCAATTTATCCCTACACTCTGTGGGGATTTTAATTTAAGGGGCACAAAAGGGGCATAAGTATAAAACTTTTATATGTTTTCTATAACTTTTCAAAAAAGTTTGATATGCACGAATGCTTATATATAAAGGTTCTATGAGTATATAATACAATAGAAGAAACTGAAATAAAAAGTTTATCATAATGTAGATATGTAAATAAAAAAGATGGTCATTTGGCCATTTTTTTATTTACATCCCGATATTCTCATCTTAATTAACTGGAAATTTTAAAAAAACAAAAGCTCCCGAAGCCCAGTAAACGGGGCTTAAACCGAACAAAGATAAATTTTTTCGAAAAAACCACAGTTTATTCTTGACAGGGAGGGAGTAGTTTGATAGAATATAATAGTTGTCGCGAGAGAGCGTATCTCCCGTGAGAGCGATAGACCTTTGAAAACTGAATAAAGTAGAATGACTATATGCGAGAAGGGAACTTCTTGTATACCAACTGTCAATTCAATAATGAAAGACAAAACAACAGCCAGTTCATTTGATGAACTAAATTTAAATGAGAGTTTGATCCTGGCTCAGGACGAACGCTGGCGGCGTGCCTAATACATGCAAGTCGAGCGATGATTAAAGATAGCTTGCTATTTTTATGAAGAGCGGCGAACGGGTGAGTAACGCGTGGGAAATCTGCCGAGTAGCGGGGGACAACGTTTGGAAACGAACGCTAATACCGCATAACAATGAGAATCGCATGATTCTTATTTAAAAGAAGCAATTGCTTCACTACTTGATGATCCCGCGTTGTATTAGCTAGTTGGTAGTGTACAGGACTACCAAGGCGATGATACAGTAGCCGACCTGAGAGGGTGATCGGTCCACACTGGGACTGAGACACGGCCAGACTCCTACGGAGGCAGCAGTAGGAAATCTTCGCAATGGGGGCAACCCTGACGAGCAACGCCGCGTGAGTGAAGAAGTTTTTCGGATCGTAAACTCTGTGTTAGAGAAGAACCGTTAAGTAGAGTGGAAAATTACTTAAGTGACGGTATCTAACCAGAAAGGGACGGCTAACTACGTGCCAGCAGCCGCGGTAATACGTAGGGTCCCAAGCGTTGTCCGGATTTAATGGGCGTAAAGCGAGGCGCAGGTGGTTTCTTAAGTCTGATGTAAAAGGCAGTGCTCAACCATTGTGTGCATTGGAAACTGGGAGACTTGAGTGCAGGAGAGGAGAGTGGAATTCATGTGTAGCGGTGAAATGCGTAGATATATGGAGGAACACCGGAGGCGAAAGCGGTCTCTGGCCTGTAACTGACACTGAGGCTCGAAGCGTGGGGGAGCAAACAGGATTAGATACCCTGGTAGTCCACGCCGTAAACGATGAGTGCTAGCTGTAGGGAGCTATAAGTTCTCTGTAGCGCAGCTAAACGCATTAAGCACTCCGCCTGGGGAGTACGACCGCAAGGTTGAAACTCAAAGGAATTGACGGGGGCCGCACAAGCGGTGGAGCATGTGGTTTAATTCGAAGCAACGCGAAGACCCTTACCAGGTCTTGACATACTCGTGCTATCCTTAGAGATAAGGAGTTCCTCGGGACACGGGATACAGGTGGTGCATGGTTGTCGTCAGCTCGTGTCGTGAGATGTTGGTTAAGTCCCGCAACGAGCGCAACCCTTATTACTAGTTGCACAATCATTAAGTTGGGCACTCTAGTGAGACTGCCGGTGATAAACCGGAGGAAGGTGGGGATGACGTCAAATCATCATGCCCCTTATGACCTGGGCTACACACGTGCTACAATGGATTGGTACAACGAGTCGCAACCCGCGAGGGTGCGCTAATCTCTTAAAAACCATTCTCAGTTCGGATTGCAGGCTGCAACTCGCCTGCATGAAGTCGGAATCGCTAGTAATCGCGGATCAGCACGCCGCGGTGAATACGTTCCGGGCCTTGTACACACCGCCCGTCACACCACGGAAGTTGGGAGTACCCAAAGTAGGTTGCCTAACCGCAAGGAGGGCGCTTCCTAAGGTAAGACGATGACTGGGGGTGAAGTCGTAACAAGGTAGCCGTATCGGAGGGTGCGGCTGATCACCTCCTTTCTAAGGAATATAAAAAAAGATGTGTTCTACTTTATTCAGTTTGAGGGGTCTATAAAGACCACAAGCAGTCTCTTTGATGGCAAGATAGAGAAGATTGCGTTGAGAGAAGGGGCCTTAGACTCAGCTGGGAGAGCGCCTGCTTTGCACGCAGGAGGTCAGCGGTTCGATCCCGCTAGGCTCCATAAGATACGGAAGTATCTGGTCAACGAAGACGTTAAAATAGGAATTGATCATTGAAAACTAAATAACAATATCTTATAACGAATAAATAAACCGAGAAATGTTTTAACATTTCTGTAAAGCTGCGAATTCTTTTAAAGAGTTCGAAAAAACTTATACTTGTTTTAATGGCAAAGTTAATAAGGGCGCACGGTGGATGCCTTGGCATTAAGAGCGAAGAAGGACGTGACTAACGACGAGATTCTAGGGGGAGCAGTAAGTACGCATTGATCCCTAGGTCTCCGAATGGGGAAACCCACTATGTTATGCATAGTATCCGTAAGTGAATACATAGCTTACGCGAAGGTAACGCAGAGAACTGAAACATCTAAGTACCTGCAGGAAGAGAAAGTAAAAAACGATTTCCTAAGTAGCGGCGAGCGAACGGGAAACAGGCCAAACCAAGAAGCTTGCTTCTTGGGGTTGTAGGACTGCAACGTGGACTTAAAGTCTATAGAAGAATTACCTGGGAAGGTAAGCCAAAGAGAGTAATAGCCTCGTATTTGAAATAGACTTTATACCTAGCAGTATCCTGAGTAGGGCTGGACACGCGAAATCCAGTTTGAATCCGGGAGGACCATCTCCCAAGCCTAAATACTCCTTAATGACCGATAGTGAACCAGTACCGTGAGGGAAAGGTGAAAAGAACCCGGGAGGGGAGTGAAATAGCACCTGAAACCGTGTGCCTACAAGAAGTTCGAGCCCGTCAATGGGTGAGAGCGTGCCTTTTGTAGAATGAACCGGCGAGTTACGTTATGATGGCGAGGTTAAGCTGAAGAGGCGGAGCCGTAGCGAAAGCGAGTCTGAATAGGGCGCTTTAGTATCATGATGTAGACCCGAAACCTAGTGACCTATCCATGAGCAGGTTGAAGGTGCGGTAAGACGCACTGGAGGACCGAACCAGGACACGTTGAAAAGTGTTTGGATGACTTGTGGATAGCGGAGAAATTCCAAACGAACTGGGAGATAGCTGGTTCTCTCCGAAATAGCTTTAGGGCTAGCGTCGCAATTTAAGTGTATTGGAGGTAGAGCACTGTTTGGATGAGGGGCCCATCTCGGGTTACCAATTTCAGATAAACTCCGAATGCTAATACACATGTGCGGCAGTCAGACTGCGAGTGCTAAGATCCGTAGTCGAAAGGGAAACAGCCCAGACCACCAGCTAAGGTCCCAAAATATATGTTAAGTGGAAAAGGATGTGGGGTTGCACAGACAACTAGGATGTTTAGCTCAGAAGCAGCTATCATTCAAAGAGTGCGTAATAGCTCACTAGTCGAGTGACCTGCGCCGAAAATGTACCGGGGCTAAACATATTACCGAAGCTGTGGATTTAATATTAATTAAATGGTAGGAGAGCGTTGTAATCAGCGATGAAGGTATACCGTGAGGGGTGCTGGAGCGATTACAAGTGAGAATGCCGGTATGAGTAGCGCAAGATAAGTGAGAATCTTATCCACCGTAAGACTAAGGTTTCCAGGGGAAGGCTCGTCCGCCCTGGGTTAGTCGGGACCTAAGGCGAGGCCGAAAGGCGTAGTCGATGGACAACAGGTTGATATTCCTGTACTAGTATTGTTAGTGATGGAGGGACGCAGTAGGCTAAAGGGAGCCAGTTAATGGATTCTGGTCTAAGCAGTGAGGTGTGGAATGTGTCAAATGCATTTTCCTTTAACATTGAGCTGTGATGGGGAAGCAACTACGGTTGCGAAGCCCTTGATGTCACACTGCCAAGAAAATCTTCTAGCGTTTAATTCAATACTACCCGTACCGCAAACCGACACAGGTAGTCGAGGCGAGTAGCCTCAGGTGATCGAGAGAACTCTCGTTAAGGAACTCGGCAAAATGACCCCGTAACTTCGGGAGAAGGGGTGCTGTAGAAATACAGCCGCAGTGAAAAGATCCAAGCAACTGTTTATCAAAAACACAGCTCTCTGCTAAACCGCAAGGTGATGTATAGGGGGTGACGCCTGCCCGGTGCTGGAAGGTTAAGAGGAGGGGTTAGACATTAGTCGAAGCTCTGAATTGAAGCCCCAGTAAACGGCGGCCGTAACTATAACGGTCCTAAGGTAGCGAAATTCCTTGTCGGGTAAGTTCCGACCCGCACGAAAGGCGTAATGATTTGGATACTGTCTCAACGAGAGACTCGGTGAAATTTTAGTACCTGTGAAGATGCAGGTTACCCGCGACAGGACGGAAAGACCCCATGGAGCTTTACTGCAGATTGATATTGAGTACCTGTGAAGCATGTACAGGATAGGTAGGAGACTTTGACCTTGGGACGCTAGTTTCAAGTGAGTCGCTGTTGGGATACTACCCTTGCTTCATGGTTGCTCTAACCCACACGCATAATCGGCGTGGGAGACAGTGTCTGTCGGGCAGTTTGACTGGGGCGGTCGCCTCCTAAAGAGTAACGGAGGCGCCCAAAGGTTCCCTCAACATGGTTGGAAATCATGTGTAGAGTGTAAAGGTATAAGGGAGCTTGACTGCGAGAGCTACAACTCGAGCAGGTAGGAAACTAGGGCTTAGTGATCCGGTGGTACCGCATGGAAGGGCCATCGCTCAACGGATAAAAGCTACCCTGGGGATAACAGGCTTATCTCCCCCAAGAGTTCACATCGACGGGGAGGTTTGGCACCTCGATGTCGGCTCGTCGCATCCTGGGGCTGTAGTCGGTCCCAAGGGTTGGGCTGTTCGCCCATTAAAGCGGCACGCGAGCTGGGTTCAGAACGTCGTGAGACAGTTCGGTCCCTATCCGTCGCGGGCGTAGGAAATTTGAGAGGATCTGCCCTTAGTACGAGAGGACCGGGGTGGACTTACCGCTGGTGTACCAGTTGTTCCGCCAGGAGCACCGCTGGGTAGCTATGTAGGGAAGGGATAAGCGCTGAAAGCATCTAAGTGCGAAGCCCACCTCAAGATGAGATTTCCCATTCTTTATGAATTAAGAGCCCTGAGAGATGATCAGGTTGATAGGCTGGAAGTGGAAGTCCTGCGAGGGATGGAGCGGACCAGTACTAATAGCTCGAGGACTTTACCAAGTAATAGAACATATGAGTTTAGCTTTACTTATTTATCAAGAGATTGTTATTTAGTTTTGAGTGTTCAATACATTCAGACCATGATTTGGTATTCATTGCATAGGAGATACACCTGTTCCCATGTCGAACACAGAAGTTAAGTCCTATTACGCCGGAAGTAGTTGGGGGTTGCCCCCTGTGAGATATGGTAAATGCCAAGTGAAGTAAAGAAGCTAAGGCTTCTTTTTTTTTATAAATTTAAGGTATAATAGGAGTTATGGAAAACAAGAAAAATAAATTACTGCTTATTGATGGATCTTCATTAGCATTTCGGGCTTTTTTTGCCCTCTATAATCAGGTAGATCGTTTTGTGGCTCCAAGTGGCTTACATACCAATGCGATCTATGGTTTTCATCTTATGCTTAATAATTTGGTCGAAAGATTAGAACCTAATCATGTTCTGATTGCATTTGATGCAGGAAAAACAACCTTTAGAACGGAAATGTTCGCTGCTTACAAAGATGGGCGGGCACGTACACCGGATGAATTCCGTGAACAGCTGCCCTTTATTAAGGAGCTGATTGAAAAGTTAGGCTATAATCATTATGAGCTTAAAAACTATGAAGCAGATGACATTATTGGTACTTTAGACAAAATGGCTGAACTCCCTGAAGCTGGTGATTATGATGTCACAATCGTAACTGGGGATAAGGATTTGATTCAGTTAGTGGACTCCAATACGACAGTGGAAATTTCGAAGAAGGGCGTCGCTGAGTTTGAAAGCTTCACACCTGCTTATTTAATGGAAAAAACGGGCTTAACCCCACAACAGTTTATTGATCTTAAAGGTTTGATGGGGGATAGTTCGGATAATTATCCAGGTGTAACAAAAGTCGGTGAAAAGACGGCCTTGAAGTTGCTTCAAGAGTGGGGTTCTATCGATAATCTCTATGAGAATATTGATTCACTTAAGAAAAGTAAGATGAAGGAAAATCTTATTGCTGACCGTGAAATGGCCTTTTTATCTCGTACTCTTGCAACGATTGATACGAAATCTCCAATTGAAATTGATCTTGCTGATACTTTGATTAAACCTGTGGATGCAGCAGAGTTGATCAAGTTTTATGATGAGATGGGATTTGCGCAATTCAAAGCCAAACTCGAAACGGCTGAGGCTGATGAGGTTACACTTAGCTTTGAAGTTGTGGAAGAAGCAGCAGATATTTTAGTGGACAAAGACGATTTCTTTTATATCGAAATTTTAAATGAAAATTACCACAAAGAAGAAATCATTGGCTTTGCTTGGGGAAATGAAGAAAAAGTTTTTGTCTCGAAGAATACAGAACTCTTAAAGCATTTTGTCTTTCCAGAAAATACATACGATTTTAAGAAAAATAAAGTTTTGCTTCATCGCTTAGGAATTGAACTACCGACAGCCAAGTACGACAGTATGTTAGCTAAATATCTTATTTCTACAACGGAAGATAATAAGGTTGAAACGATTGGTCGATTATTTGCGAACAAGTATATATCTACAGATGAAGAAGTTTACGGCAAAGGAGCAAAACGTCGTATCCCTGAAGATGAAATTTTATTCAAACATTTAGCAGGAAAAATCCATGTCTTGGCCACAACGAAAGCAGTAATGATCCAAAATCTCGAGGAAAATGAACAATATCATCTTCTGACGGAAATGGAATTACCCCTGGCCAACGTGTTAGCTAAAATGGAAATAGCAGGAATAGCTGCTGAAGTAAGCACCTTAGAAGAAATTGGTGCGGCAAATCAAAAGCTGATTGCTGATTTAACTGAACAAATTTATGCACTTGCAGGTGAAGAATTTAATATCAACTCACCTAAACAACTTGGAGTCATTCTTTTTGAAAAATTACAGTTGCCGCATGGGAAAAAAACAAAGACAGGCTATTCAACAGCAGCAGATATTTTAGAAAACTTGGCTCAAGATTATGAATTAGTGGCCAAAATACTTGAATATCGTCAAATCTCAAAAATACAATCCACTTATGTGCAAGGTTTGATTCCGCAAATAGCCGAAGATGGACGTATCCATACACGATATGTGCAGGATTTAACCCAAACAGGGCGTCTCTCCTCGATTGATCCAAATCTGCAGAATATTCCAGTACGCTTAGAAGCCGGACGCTTGATTCGCAAAGCTTTTGTAGCTGCTGAAAATAACATTCTGTTAAGTTCCGACTATTCACAAATTGAACTTCGGGTTTTGGCACATATGTCTAAAGACGAACATCTTATTGATGCCTTTAATCATGGCGCTGACATTCATAGCAGTACAGCAATGCGTGTGTTCAACATAGACAAGCCCGAAAATGTTACGCCTAATGATCGTCGCAATGCGAAAGCTGTCAATTTTGGTATCTCCTATGGAGAAACAGAATACGGACTCGCTAAACGCTTGAGTATTTCCAATAAGGAAGCAGCAGAGATGATCCAAGCATACTTTGAACGTTATCCAGGAGTGGCAAATTATATAGCAGAAACAAAACGTGAAGCCAAGGATAAAGGTTACGTAAGCACGATGTTTAACCGCCGTCGTAAACTGCCAGAAATCAATAATCGCAACTTCATGGTGCGTCAGGGTGCAGAACGTCAAGCTATTAATGCCCCAATTCAAGGGTCAGCCGGCGATATCTTGAAAATTGCCATGATTAACCTTGATGCAGCATTGTCAGAAGGCAAGTTTAAAGCCAAATTGTTGCTGCAAGTTCACGATGAGATTATTCTTGAAGTACCTAAGGAAGAACTTACGGCGGTTCAAAACTTGGTGAAACAAACCATGGAATCTGCGGTCGAGTTAAACGTTCCTTTAATTGCAGATGAAAATACGGGCGACAGCTGGTATGAAGCAAAATAAGCTTTTTGAATTATAGAATATAAAAAACACTCCCTATTGATTAGAGAGTGTTTTTTATTTAGCGGTAGTTTTGACTGCTCACCGTACGAATTAACCAGATGAAGAAAGCAATAATCGCTAGTGTGAAAAGGAAATGGGTATTGAAGAAGAGAAAGAGACCGCCCAGAAAAATTTTTGCAAGGAAGATAAAAATAAGCAATGGCAAGATGAATTTAACAAAGCCCTTGAGAAATAGATAAGTACATAGAATAAAGAAGAATAAGAATAGCATAGTCAGTAACCCTTTCGATTTGTTTATATCTTTATTATAACATTCTAAAATTTAGAAATAATCAGTCTTTCGAATGAATTTTAAATGGCCTCCTTTGCTGTTCGTAAAACTTATGTCGGCGAACACGGGAGTAAAATGTGAAGCTTCAGGAAATTAAAATAGGCAGAAAAGTGATATAATAATATGTAACTAAAATTAGGCTATAATCAAAAAATGCTAGGATAAGCTCTCGGAAACGGGAGTTTTCCTGCTTTTTATTTGATTGATAGCGGATACAAGAAAAGGAGAAAAATGAAAAAAGAAAAGTTATGGACACCAAGTTTTATTATTAATATGCTACTCAATTTTATATATTATTTAGTATTTTATATTCCAACGATTGTTATTGGTACATACGCGATGGCAAAGTATAATGCTTCAGCGGGTACAGCCGGAATTTTGACAGGACTTTTTATTGTTGGTAGTTTATTTGCACGTCTTTGGGCGGGGAACAACATTTCTAAATGGGGCGTTAAGAAAATGCTCCTTATGGGGACAAGTATTTATTTGCTCTTTGGCTTGGCATACTATCTTGTACCAAGCGTTGAGAGCTTGCTTGTTCTTCGTTTCCTGCATGGGATTGGTTTTGGTATAGCAACAACAGCTTCAGGGACTTTAGCAGGAGCAACGGTTCCTTCTTCTCGCCGAGGTGAAGGTATCGGTTATTATGCTTTATCGGTAACGATGTCTTCAGCTATTGGCCCTTTCCTCTCCATGTTTCTTTATGGTAAATATGGTTTTACACTCTTAATTCACCTTTCAAATGTGCTCTTGCTGCTTGCACTTATTGGTATCTTCTTTATTAAAGTGCCTCATACAACTGTAGCGCGTACAGAAAGCGTTAAGAAGAAATTCTCTTGGTCAAATTATTTTGAAAAGAAAGCTGTTTCTATTTCTGTAATAGGTATGTTGATCGGTATTGCTTATTCAAGTATTTTGGCCTTTATGAATACCTATTCCTCAGAAATTGGGCTTGCAACCGCTGGCTCTCTGTTTTTCCTTATTTATGCCTTAGCCATATTGGTTTCACGGCCTGTAACCGGTCGTATCTTTGATATCAAAGGTGATAATTATGTGATGTACCCTGTCTTTATCTTTTTTGCAATTGGCTTGCTACTGATCGGCTTGGCACAGTCTTCAATCCTTCTACTACTGGCTGCTATTTTTATTGGGCTGGGTTATGGTTCATTTTCACCTTTTGGTCAAGCTATTGCAATACGTAGCTCAGGCGTTGATCGTTTAGGTGTAGCCACATCGACATTTTTTGGCTTTTTAGATATGGGTGTAGGCTTTGGTCCCTTCATCATGGGACTTCTCGTTCCGTTTTTAGGTTATCGTAATTTGTATTATGCATCAGCAATATTTATCGTTTTAATCATTGTTATCTACTATTTCACTCATGGGAAAAAAGTAAAAAAAGAAGCTCAGTAGGAGCTTCTTTTTAATATGCAGTTTGATTCATGTGTCTCTTCGTATCGATTAAGTTTTGGTAATAAGCGATAGTAGACATTTCGATATATGGGGTTGTCCAGAATTTAGCAAGACCTAAAGTAATACCTGAGAGGATATACCATAAGATGAAGCTCAACAAGAAGAGGAAATATTCCCCACGTGATCCACGCATTACTTGAGCAGATGCATTAAGCACGCCCCAAATACCAGTATAAGTCCCAGATTCTAATTGGTCAAAAAGAATGTAATCTTTTTGAGACCAACCTAAGCCAAGATATATAGCAAAAGGAATACCAATAATCGTCACCGTTAAAAGAGCAATGAGAAGTGCAGTCACTAAGTGAAGAACAAAAATTTTCGTCCAACTGCCGTCTTTAAAAGGAGTAAAAACATTTTTAAAGCGTGGGTTTTCTCTTTCTCCACGGTATATTTTAATGTAATTGAAACGTGCACCAACGGTGATGACATCTATAATGACCGAGATCATAAGACCAATCAACCCGCCGATAAGTATTCCTAGGAGTATAGAAAGTAATAGTCCTGTGGTCATAGTATTGGCATCAAAATTATTGACCGTATCCATATTGGAATTATAATTGGATTGGTAAGTCATGTTTGTTGAGATAATTCCCCAGAAAATTGGAATCAAGAACAAACGTAATTTAGCGCCAAAGTTTTCTCTCAGAGCGTCCTTGGCTCTTTCTTTTAAATCTTTAAACTTCATAGTATCCTCCATTTCTTAGAATACCATAAAAGACGGGGCTTCACAACCAAAAACTTTTAGAGAAAGGGAGGCATAGATCGGCTGGGCAAAATCCAAGAAATTTGGTATACTTGTAGAAGTTTAAAGGAGTTTACATGACTGAACATGCAATAAAATACAGACTGATTAAAAAAGAAAAACATACAGGCGCGCGTCTCGGTGAAATTATAACGCCACATGGGACTTTTCCAACACCTATGTTCATGCCTGTAGGGACACAAGCCACGGTTAAGACACAATCTCCAGAAGAACTCAAAGAGATGGGTTCTGGGATTATTCTTGCCAATACCTATCACTTGTGGCTTCGTCCAGGAGACGAGCTTGTTGCTCAAGCAGGCGGATTGCACAAATTTATGAACTGGGATCAGCCTATTTTAACAGATAGTGGCGGCTTCCAAGTCTATTCTTTAGTACAAAACAAGAAGAATATCAGTGAAGAAGGGGTTAAGTTTAAAAGTCATCTTGACGGTCGCGAACTTTTCCTCAATCCAGAAAAAGCAATTTCAATCCAAAATAATTTAGGCTCTGATATCATGATGAGCTTTGATGAGTGTCCCCCTTTCTACCAACCTTATGATTACGTCAAAGCTTCTGTGGAACGTACGTCTCGTTGGGCAGAGCGTGGCTTAAAAGCGCATCAACGTCCACATGATCAAGGACTTTTTGGTATTGTACAAGGTGCTGGCTTTGAAGATTTACGCCGCCAATCTGCGCGTGATCTCGTCAGCATGGATTTCCCTGGCTATTCTATTGGGGGGCTTGCTGTAGGTGAGTCACACGCTGAGATGAATGCCGTCCTTGACTTTACAACACCACTTTTACCAGAAGATAAGCCACGCTATTTGATGGGGGTTGGTGCACCTGACAGTTTGATTGACGGTGTTATTCGTGGTGTAGACATGTTTGACTGTGTACTCCCTACACGTATTGCGCGTAATGGTACAGCAATGACAAGTTTCGGCCGTGTGAATATTAAAAATGCCAAATATGAGCTTGATTTCACATCCCTTGATCCAGAATGTGATTGCTATTGCTGCTCAAACTACACCCGTGCTTATTTGCGCCATTTATTCAAGGCAGATGAAACGTTTGGACTGCGCCTTTTAAGCTACCATAATTTGCATTTCTTGATTAACTTGATGACAAATGTTCGTCAAGCTATCATGGATGATAATCTTCTAGAATTTAGAGAAGATTTTTGTGAAAAATATGGCTACAATAAGCCAAATGCTAAGAACTTTTAAAAATAAAAAACAGAGAAAATTTACGTTTTCTCTGTTTTTGTTTAAATCCCTCATAAAAATATAATCCAACATCTAAAAATGGTAAAATAAGGAAAAGATTGTCACCGTGATGAAGAGGAGGTTTCTCAGAATGTTAAATATTTTGCAGTATGATCCGTACCTAGAACCCTATAAGGCGGACTTGTCCTACCGCTTATTTGAATTTTCCAGAACGAAGAAGAGATTACTTGGAATGGAGGGGAAGCTTACAGATTTTGCCAATGGTCATAAATATTTTGGCTTTCAACAAGAAAAAGAGTATTGGACTTTCCGTGAATGGGCCCCTCATGCTGAAAAAGCTTTTTTAGTAGGGGACTTTAATGATTGGACAGACAAACATGAACTGAAGGCAGCTTAGGGTGGCACATGGGAAATAGCTGTACCAGGAGCTTTACCACTTGGCTCCAAGGTTAAGGTTAAACTAATTATCAACGGAGCTGAAGTTTATAGAGTGCCGTCTTATGCGCTCTATGCTGTTCAAAATGAATACCTCGAACTGGACGGTGTGATTGTTGCCCCAGACTATCAATTTCAGCATTCGTCCCCTCTCTTAGAAGAGGAAGCACCACTTATTTATGAAGCTCATATTGGAATTTCTAGCGAAGAGCATAAAATAAATACCTATCAAGAATTTACGCAAGATATTTTGCCGCGAATCAAGGCGGCGGGATACAATACGATACAGCTTATGGCCATTATGGAGCATCCCTTATATGCAAGTTTTGGTTATCAAGTTTCGAACTTTTTTGCAATATCAAGCCGTTTCGGAAAACCTGAGGATTTGATGGCTTTAATTGATACAGCACATGGGATGGGACTTCGTGTTTTGTTGGATGTGGTCCATTCACATGCTGTAAAAAATGTCGGAGATGGTCTGAATCTTTTTGATGGAAGTAGTGATCAGTACTTCCATCAAGGTGCGCGTGGTGAGCATGCAGCTTGGAATACAAAATTGTTTAACTATGGGAAAGATGAAGTTATTCATTTTCTTTTATCTAACCTCAAGTTTTGGTTAGAGACTTATCATTTTGATGGTTTCCGCTTTGATGGAGTTACGAGTATGTTGTATCATCATCATGGGTTAGGTACAAGTTTTGATAGTTATAAGAAGTATTTTTCAACAGATACAGACATCGAAGCAGTTGTTTATCTTATGTTGGCGACTGAACTTGTCCATCAAGTGAACCCACAGGCAACATTAATTGCCGAAGACATGTCGGCTATGCCAGGAATGGCGCTTCCTATCTCTGAGGGAGGGATTGGGTTTGACTATCGTCTTTCGATGGGGGTGCCGGATTATTGGATTAAGCAATTTAAAGAAAAATCTGATGAAGAGCTTGATTTAATGCAACTTTGGTGGGAATTAACCACGCGCCGTCCCGGGGAAAAGAATATTGGGTATGTGGAAAGTCATGATCAGGCTTTGGTCGGCGATAAGACGCTCATGATGTGGCTGGCAAATGAAGCAATCTATGATGCGATGGATATCCATAGTGCATCAATGGTGGTTGACCGAGCCGTTGCCTTGCATAAAATAGTACGCTTGATTACATTTAGTTTAGCTGGAGAAGGCTACCTTAACTTTATGGGAAATGAATTTGGTCATCCAGAATGGTTAGAGTTCCCTAGAGAAGGCAACCAAGACAGTTTTCAACATGCTCGTCGTCAATGGTCTCTCGCAGAAAAGGAGAACTTGCGGTACCACTACCTGCTCAAGTTCGATCATGATATGATTGCTTTAGAAAAAAACTATCACTTTTTGAAACAAAGTGATAGCTTGCAACAATACTGGATAAAAAATGAGGACAAGCTTTTAGCTTATCGTAAGGGAAGCTTGCTGTTCGTTTTTAATTTCCATCCCACCATGGAGAAGAAACTAAAGCTTGATGTAGATAATCCGCCGACATTTCTCCTCGATACAGATGATCAAAAATATGGAGGATTTGGTCCTCGATCAAGTTTTTCTCATCAAAAAGAAACGGGGAAACTTGAACTTTCATTAGCTGCCCGCACAGCAATGGTTTTTCAATTGTAAAAGTTAGAGCGAGCGTTGCCTCGCTTTTTTGCATCCTTTCTTTTCATCAGGAATTTTAGAAATGAAAATTGTATAATAGAAGAATGACTAAAATCGAATTAAAAGCTGGTGAACGCATAGATCAAATCGCGGCATCAAATGTCCAGATTATTCAAAGTCGAGAGGTTTTTTCCTTTTCGATTGATGCTATTCTCCTCGCAAGATTTCCGCGCCTTCCTAAAAAAGGAAAAATTGTGGATATGTGTGCGGGAAATGGAGCGGTAGGCCTTTTTGCTAGCTCCATGACCCAAGCACATATTACAGAAATTGAACTGCAAGAGCGTCTAGCAGAAATGGCACAGCGCTCTATTAAACTAAATGGCTTAGAAGAACAAATGACTGTTATCAATGATAACTTGAACAAGTCTTTAGATTATATCAATACCTCAACAGTTGATTTAATTTTTTGTAATCCACCATATTTTAAGTTGGATGAGGCGAGCCATATTAATGATAATCACCATTACACACTTGCACGCCATGAGTTAGCGACGAATCTTGATGAAATTTTTGAAACCAGTAAGCGTCTTTTAAAAACAAATGGTCATTTGGCTCTGGTCCATCGCCCTGATCGTTTTTTTGAGATTGTAGATAAAATGAGAGCTCATAATCTGATTCCCAAACGCATTCAGTTTGTTTATCCCAAAGCCAATCAAGCAGCAAATATACTACTGATTGATGCGATTAAAGATGGGAAAGCTGGGGGGGAAGTTTTTCTTCCACCTTTGATTGTTCATGGAGAGGATGGCGCTTATACAGAAGAAGTTCACAAAATCTATTATGGTGAAGCATAAACGTCTTAAGAGAGATTATACCAGAGGTTATCTGGTATTTTTTTATAAGAAAAAATGTAAAGTTTTACAAAAAGTCGAATTTTGTGAGAAAATATTTTCAAAAAGTCTTTTCTTATGTTATAGTAGGTATCTATTAAATTTGGGGAGAATTTTATTTAATGAATAAACGAATTTTAACACTTGGCGCACTTGCACTTGCCTCAGTAACTGTTCTAGCTGGTTGTCGAGGACGTAATACTGAATCAGCGGGTGCTGCAACAGACTTAAAGGTAGCACTTGTTCCAAGTACAGGTGGGGTAGATGACCGTTCCTTTAATCAATCTGCCTGGGAGGGCCTACAAGAGTGGGGCAAAGAAAATGGTTTGTCACAATCAAAAGGCATCAACTACTTTAACGCAAGTGCTGTTTCTGAATATACAACCAACTTTAATTCCGCTGTTTCAGCAGGCTATGGTTTGATATTCGGTGTAGGATTCGACCTCCAAGAAGCAACCTCACAGGCAGCCAAAAATAATCCTGATACAAAATTTACAATTATTGATTCAGTGATAAAAGGAGAAGACAATGTTGCCTCAGCAACTTTCGCAGATCAAGAAGCAGCTTATCTGGCGGGGGTAGCTGCAGCAAAAACCACTAAAACAGATAAAGTCGGTTTTGTTGGCGGGATGCAATCCGATATTATCACTGCATTTGAAAAAGGTTTTACAGCTGGGGTAAAATCAGTGAACACTGATATAAAAATTGAAGTGCAATATGCGGGTACCTTTACTGATGCAGCCAAAGGTAAAACCATCGCTGCAGCAATGTATGGTTCAGGTAACGATGTTATTTATCAAGCAGCAGGCGGTTCTGGTGCCGGTGTCTTTTCTGAAGCTAAAGCTCTTAATGCCACAAAAAATGAAGCAGATAAGGTGTGGGTCATTGGAGTAGACCAAGATCAAGAGTATCTTGGAAATTATAAATCTAAAGACGGAAAAGATTCTAACTTTGTCTTGGCTTCATCTGTTAAAGAAGTTGGCGTTGCTGTAAAAGATATTGCAAACAAAACCAAGGAGGATAAATTCCCTGGCGGGCAAGTTCTTAACTACAACCTAAAAAATGGTGGGGTAAGTCTTGCCAAAGATAACTTATCCGATAAAACTTGGAAAGAAGTTGAAGCAGCAAAACAAAATATTATTGATGGTAAAGTTACAGTGCCGGAAAAATAAAAAAAACCATCTAGGATGGTTTTTTTTTAATAAATCATATCGTAAAGTTCAATTGCTACAAGGTCGATATCATCAAAGATAGCAACATCTTTTTGTTTTGGATATTTGATAGAAAAGGCAGTTTCTTCTGGCACGAAGCTTACAGTTGCAATAACTTCACCTTCGCGTTCAAAGTTGTAAGTTTCTTTTGGATCAGCCGTTTCAATCAAACGATTCAAACGATCCATGATTGCCATCAAATGTGATTTCATTATTTCCTCCAATGCTTATTTTAAGGGACTTTTTAATTGTCCCACAAGCCTTATTTCATATTTTCTTTATCTATTTTAACATAATTCTGTAGATTTTTAGCGAGTTTAGTTGCTTTTTTTGTTAAATATTGTGCCCTAATTTTTTCTCTACGAATAGAACGTTTCATTTGTCTTGACCATTTTTGAGTAACGACATCAAATTCTTCTAAAAAATGCTCAGAATTTTTACGTGCTTGATACTCAACGATAGTGTCTTGATAGAAGTTATATACTTGTTGTGCAAAGTTTTCGGCAGAAATTTCGTACAATTTTTTAGCAAATTTTTCTTGATCAATTGTTTGGCTTTCCCGTACCGCTGCGATGACCGTATCGACGATTTCTTCATCAGAAGCAAAGAGACGGCCAAACTCCTTATCATCAATAAGCTGTGTGAGATATGGGTTTACGGTTGCTAGAACACGTGTACCGGCAGCCAGTGCTTCAAGATAAGTTAAACCTTGTGTTTCAGAAGTAGAGGCTGAAATGAAAAAGTCTGCGGCTTTATAGTAGTAAGCCGTCTTTGTATTTTCTACAGCTCCTGTAAAGACAACGTATTCTTCCATCCCTAACTCAGTCACTTGCTCTTGAAGATTCTTCATATATGGACCATCTCCGACAATGATCAATTTTACAGCAATTTGTTCAACCAATTGTGGCAAGGCTGCCACAACTGCTTGGATATTTTTTTCTGCCGCAATCCGGGAGAGACTAAGAAGCATTGTTTCATCATCTTTAAGGCCTAAGCTATGACGTAGGTCTTGAATCTCTTCGTGTGTAATTTCATCACGTTTGAAACGAGACAAATCAATCCCTGTGGGAATAATTCGTTTAGGCAAGTCGATGCCATAGCCATTCACAGTATCTAAGACCATTTGGCTTGGGCAAATAATAGCCTCGCTACCACGAAGGAAGTTTTTGATGATATACTTCACCATACTTGGGCGTATCAGATGTCCCTTAGCAATATAATGGACGTAATCCTCATATTTTGTATGTAAAGTATGGATGACAGGAATCTGAAGCTGTTGCGCGACCATTTTTCCTAAGAGTCCCATCCCAAACTCTGTTTGTGTGTGGATAATATCAAGCTGGTAAGTTTGTGCAATCTGATAAGCAGCAAAAACTCCCTTGATTACAATCTTACGTTCAGCAAGTGACACGAATGGCACACTTTGGAAACGTATGATATTTTCAGGTTCATGATCGACATCAGCGTGGGGATCTGTTGTAGTAAAGATAAAAACCTGATGCCCGAGTTTTTCTAACTCAATAGTCAAGCTTTGAATACTTGTAGCCACACCACTAATTTGTGGGAAGTAGCTGTCTGTAAAAATTCCGATTCTCATAGTCTTTCTCTTTTATAACTCCAAGGTTTGGCGATAAGCAGCAGCGAGTTCAGCGGCGACATGCTCAATGGCGCGTGTTTGTGCAACTTGATAGCCATTTTCTGTTTTATCAATTGTGCCGTTCAGTACTTTTTCGAGCTCCGCTACAAAACCGTCAACATCTGTGGCTAAACTAGCTGACGTGGTATCGAGCCATCCTTTATAAACTGGGATGTCACGTACCACAACATCCTGATGACTGGCCAATGCTTCTAAAACCACAATACCTTCGGTTTCTTCACGTGAAGGGAAGAAGAAGGCGTCAGCAGCAGTCATTGCTCCCTCATAAATGTCGCCTTTGATATAACCAGGAAAGCATACATTATCAGGATGGTTCTTTTTAACGAGTCGACGTATCCAACCAGGAATGGTCCAGAGGTTTTGATAACCAAACCAGATGAACTGGACATTTGGCATTTTTTCGGCAACTTTAACGAAATCGTCAATACCCTTCCGTTTGAAATAAAGTCCGGCACAAATGACCACTTTTTGTTCGTCTTTAATCTTAAAATATTGGCGGAAAGCTTCTTCTTTTTCAGGCTTTGCTTGATATTTGTTCAAATCAATCCCATTGGAGATAGGCAGGATAGGGCAAGTCAAGCCATAGCCACGTAAAAGCCCAGCTGAATAGTCTGTAGGCGTGATCACCAAATCAGCTTGACGATAAAAGCGCATCAAGTAGCGTTTAAACAGAGGTGAAATTAAGTTAGAACCGAGAAATGAATCTCGGAAGTCTTCTTCTGTAGAATGGCCATGGAAGATGACTTTTTTCCCAGCTTTTTTAGCTTTTTTGAGCATCCGCCAACTTTGGGGGCCATAAGTATTGAGATGGAGAATGTCATAGTCCTCATTGGGGTTCTGGGTCCACTCTACTTGCATTAGATCCAATGCTCTTTGTTGATGTTTCATCGCACGACCAATTCCTGAGCGGCTCAAAATTTGTTCGGCTTCTAAATAAAGTAATATTTTCATGCTTGTCACTATTTTACCATAATTCTATTAACAAAAAATAAATATTTATTATAATTCCTTATCAAAAAAATCCCCTGCTTCAAGGGGAGGTAATTTTTTAATTTTGTTTGTCAAAGTTGATGTCACTACTTGTCTTATCCAACTTGATATTTGCAGTAGCTTGTTTTCCGTCACGATAATAAGTTACCTTAATCGTATCACCAATCGATGACTTATAAAGTGTACTTTGAAGGTTCATACTTGAAGTGATTTCGTCATCATTGATTTTGACAATAACGTCACCTTGCTTGAGTCCAGCTTTGGCAGCAGGCATTCCTGATTGAACTTCAGCGATAGCAACACCATTTGTCACATTTTCAGGAAGATTAAGTGAAGCCAACATATTTTGTGAAAGACTTGACAAGTTGACCATTTGTACACCGAGAGCAGGTCGAATAACTTTGCCATCTTTTTCCAACTTATTGATAATATTGACCACATCATTGGCTGGTATCGCAAAGCCCATTCCTTCTACAGAAACACCACTGCCGCTTGTTCCGCTTGGTGTTGAGGTAATTTTACTTGAAGTAATACCGATGACTTGTCCCTGAATATTTATGAGTGCACCACCAGAGTTACCTGGGTTAATTGCTGCATCGGTTTGAATTGCGTTCACATTAATTGTTTGGCCTTGGCTGTTTTGCAGCGTAACATTACGATTAAGACTTGAAACAATCCCTTCCGTTGCTGAGTTGGCATACTCACTTCCAAGAGGAGAACCAACCGCGATAGCGGGCTCACCAACAGTAAGTTTGTCAGAGTTACCGAATGTTGCTGTTTCTTTGACATACTTAGCATCAATTTTGAGGACAGCTAAATCAGAATAAGCATCAGAACCAACAACTTCAGCAGTAACTTTTTGGCCGCCAGCCATGAGAACTTCTAAGGAAGAAGCACCTTCAATCACGTGATAGTTGGTGACGATGTATGCTGTATTGCCATCCTTTTTATAAATAACACCAGAACCTTCACCAGCCAGCTGTGGCGTGTTACTGTCATTGCTGCTTGTATCGCCTCCACCTAAAATCTTCTCAAAATCGTTGCTTGAGGACGATTTTTGGTAATTAAGAACGGAAACAACAGTGTTCGAAATTTTCTTGATTGCTTTGGTGGTATCTGTATTGACTTGGACGTTAACCGTACTTACAGAATTGTCCGAAGTGTTATTAGATGATGGTGTGTTGGTCATGTTTTGGTAGATAGCACTACCTCCAAGAGCGATAGCACCTCCGGCTACGCCCGTAATAAGTAATGAGGCGATATTTTTCTTTGCCATAGTACAAGAATCTCCTTTTCCAGTAAGAAATATTTATACACAAGTATAATGTACATTCCTTAAATAATCTTTAATATAATACTTATAATTGCGGGATACTCACATTTATATAATACCTTAAAAGCCACTAAAATGGAAATAGAAAAAGAAGTTTTCCACACTTCTGTGTAAAAGTCAATAATAATTGTGAACAAGTGAATAAAATTCACAGATTTTCCACAAGAATGTGGATAAGTTGTGAAAAATGTTGATAAATCTAGCTTTCATTTTGCTTTCAACTGGGGAAAAAGATAAAATAGAAGAATGAAGATAAAATTAATTGTTGTAGGAAAGTTGAAAGAAAAGTACCTCAAGGATGGCATAGCCGAATACCAAAAGCGTATGCGCACGATGAACCCTGTGGAAATTATTGAGTTGCCGGATGAAAAAATTCCCGACAATGCTTCAGACAAGGAAAAAGAAGCAGTGAAAAATCGAGAAGGTGAAAAAATACTGGCTCGAATCGATGATGGGGATAAATTGGCTATTCTTGCCATTCAAGGCAAGCTAATGACCAGTGAGAATCTGGCCGAATTCGTGAAGAACTGTGAAATTTATGGCACACGCCACTTGGTTTTAGTAATTGGGGGATCTTTGGGATTATCCGATGCTGTTTATAAACGCAGTGATGTACAAATCTCTTTTGGACGATTTACTTTACCCCATCAATTAATGCGTCTTGTGCTTATTGAGCAAATTTATCGTGCACAAATGATAAATAGAGGGAGTGCCTATCATAAATGAAAATTGTAGAAGACTTTCGTGCCCATACGGATACAGAAAAGGCAAAGAAGCAAGAAGCGTATTTGCGCGACCAATTTAAATTTTTAGGGCTTCCGACACCGGTTCGTCGCGAACTCTCAAAAAGTTTTTTAAAGGAAAAAGCTCAAGAAAAGGTCATCGATTGGCAACTTGTTGATTTCTTATGGTCGGAAGAAGAAAGAGAATTTCAATATTTGGCGTGTGATTATCTCCGAAAAATGAAGAAGTATCTAGAAGCTACAGATTTGCCAAAAATTTATCAGCTGGCAACGACTAAATCTTGGTGGGAAACAGTGGATAGCTTGGATGAGTTGGTGGGATATCTCTTGCTTAGCGGGAAGATAAAGTCACCAGATATATTGAAATGGTCAGTAGATGAAAATTTTTGGATACGTCGCATCGCAATTGATTGTCAGCTCGGGTTTAAAGAAGCAACAGATACGGAACTCCTGTCCTCAGTAATTCGAAATAATCTGGGGTCAAAGGAATTTTTTATTAATAAGGCTATCGGGTGGGCTTTAAGAGATTATTCGAAGACCCATCCAAAATGGGTTGCCCACTTTCTTTCAGAAAATGAAGAAAAACTTGCAAATTTGTCTTTACGTGAAGCGTCCAAGTATTTATAGACAGCCCTTACAAAATGTGCTATAATAGTCCTATTGTCTGTGGATAATCAATGTTTTAAAGGAGAATTTAATAAATGAATGTTATGTCTTTGATCTTTATGGTTGTTGTTGTAGGTGGGATGATGTTCTTCATGAACCGTAGCCAAAAGAAAGCTCAACAACAACGTCAAGAACAATTGAACTCAATGGTTATTGGCGCAGAAATCGTAACTATTGGTGGTTTACACGGTGTCTTGAGCGGTATGAATGAAGCTGATGCAACTATCGAATTAGATTGTGAAGGCGTTATTTTGACTTTTGACCGTGCAGCTGTTAAAACAGTAAAAAACAACACTGCTGCAGCACCAACAGTTTCTGAAACAACAGTTGTTGAAGAAATTAAAAAAGAAGATAACCCAATCGAAGAATAAGCAGTAAAAGATAAGTTTAAAAGCCTATCACGAGTGATAGGCTTTTTGTTTTTCGAAAACACCAAGATTGTATTGAAAAAAAACAGGTTTTTTTCTCTTTAGAGAGCCATTGCTACAGCGACTTCAGAGTAAAATGCATCGAATTTACCTGTGTTTTTATCCAAAATATGATAAAATGGGAGTACTAACTGTGAGGTGCTATGTTTAATAACTTAAAAAATAACTCGCAAGAGCAAATTCCAGTGCCACGGCATATTGGAATAATTATGGATGGAAATGGCCGTTGGGCTAAAAGTCAAGGGAAGCCAAGAATCTTTGGTCATAAAGCTGGAATGGATGCCCTAAAGACAGCAGCTATCCACGGACAAAGACGTGGTGTAAAGGTAATGACTGTTTACGCTTTTTCGACAGAAAACTGGTCTCGTCCTATGGATGAGGTCAAGTTTATCATGAGTTTGCCCATTGATTTTTATAGTAAATATCTTCCAATTCTTAATGAAGAAAATATCCAAATTCGGATGATTGGTGAGCGTGAAGGTTTACCAAAAGCAACTTTGAATTCAATTGACCGTGCTGCTGCTGAAACAGCCAATAACACAGGAATGATTCTTAACTTTGCCATGAATTATGGCGGGCGTCGGGATATCCTTTTGGCTATTCAAGAGCTGGCAAAAAGTGGGAAAGATTTGACGGAAATTACAGAAGAAGAATTTTCCGCTCATTTGCAGACAGCAATTTTACCTGAAGATTTACGGGATCCAGATTTGATTGTCCGGACATCAGGGGAATTACGCTTGTCTAACTTTTTGCCTTGGCAGGCTGCCTACAGTGAGCTTTATTTTACAGATGTAGCTTGGCCAGATTTTGATGAAGCAGCTTTAGATGCTGCTATTTTAGAGTTTCAAAAACGTGATCGCAGATATGGAGGAGTAAAATGATAAAGCGTATAATCACTGCTATTATCGGAGGAGCCGTTTTTATTGGCCTAATGTTGGCAGGCGGTGCCTATTTTCAAATTTTAATAGCATTGTTGGTTATTATAGCGATGAATGAATTGTTCAAAATGCACAAACTACAATTGATGTCTTTTGAAGGAATATTATCAACCATGGCAGCTCTATTTTTGGCTTTGCCGATTGGAAAATATTTCTTTGGGATGGATGTTGAAGGAAGTACCCTTCTCTTCATGCTTTGTTTATTTGGCATGTTGACAGCTATGGTTTTTTCCAAAGGTTCATATAGTTTCGAAGATATTGGATTTCCTTTTCTCTCAGCCTTTTATGTAGGTATTGGCTTCCAAAGCTTACTCTTGGCCCGTGAGAGTGGATTAGCTGTCGTCTTTTTGGCCTTATTTATTGTTTGGTCTACAGATATTGGGGCGTATTTTGTTGGGAAATCAATTGGGAAACGAAAATTAATTCCTGATGTTTCTCCGAACAAGACTGTAGAAGGTTCTATTGGAGGTATCTTATCTGCAGTAGTCGTTGCAGCTCTTATGTTCCTCTTTTACAAAAATGAATTGCCTCAAATTGGCTTCGTAAAACTTGTTCTCTTCACTATTGTCTTCTCTATTGTAGGACAGATCGGTGATTTGGTAGAATCAAGTATCAAACGTCATTATGGGGTAAAAGATTCAGGGAAACTTTTACCGGGACATGGAGGCGTACTTGATCGCTTTGACAATCTCATCTTTGTTTTCCCAATTATGCATTTATTAGGCTTGTTCTAAGCCTAGAGGTAAAATAATACGAAATAAAATACTCTCACTTCACATTTTATTACGCTTTCGGTAAAATAGAGTGTTAAGGAGGGTTTTGTTTCAAAGAAAATAAGAAATAAATACACCTTTAAAGTTATTCGCTCACAAGCTGATGAAAAGCTAGAAGATTAAGGGAGGATCTTTATTGATTCAAACATTGGTAACATTTATCATTGTCTTTGGTATTATTGTTGTTGTACATGAATATGGTCATCTGTTCTTTGCCAAACGCGCGGGGATTTTAGTTCGCGAGTTTTCCATTGGAATGGGGCCCAAAATTTTTGCACATCAAGCCAAAGATGGCACATTTTATAGCATTCGTATACTTCCTCTTGGAGGTTATGTACGCATGGCGGGCTGGGGCGATGATACAACGGAAATAAAAAAAGGGACCCCGGCATCTTTGATGATTGTTGAAAATCAGGTGGTTAAAATTAATCTTTCTGAACGGGTAACTTTGGAAAACAGTGTCCCCATGCTGGTCACTGAATACGATTTTGAAGAAGCTCTTTTCATTGAAGGAGAAGTTTTTGGTGAAATAAAACGTTATTCAGTTGACCATGACGCAACAATTATTGAAGCTGATGGAACGGAACTTCGTATCGCTCCACGAGATGTACAATATCAAAGTGCTAGCGTTCTCGGCAAGATTTTAACAAATTTTGCTGGCCCTTTAAATAACTTTATTTTAGGGATTATAGCTTTTATCATCATCACTTTTATGCAAGGTGGTGTACCTTCTAATACAAATCAAATCGGACAAGTGCAATCGGGTACCCCTGCTTATTCGGCAGGTTTACAGCCAAAAGATAAAATCCAAGCAGTCAATGGCGAAAAAACGGGCAACTGGCAAGAAGTTGTCCAACGGATTAGTGCAAATGACGGCAGTGAAATCAAGCTGGATATTGAACGGGATGGCGCATCAAAGACACTAGAGCTCAAACCAGAAAAAATTGACGGAAGATATCGCATTGGTATCACTCAGACAATTAAAACGGGCTTTTTAGATAAACTAACGGGTGGCTTTACCCAAGCTGCTAACGCAGCCACACTGATATTTAAAGCTTTAGGCAATCTTATAGCACAGCCAAGCCTTGATAAACTTGGTGGACCTGTCGCTATTTATGATTTAAGTGGACAAGCAGCCCGAGAAGGACTATTATCCATCATCGCTTTACTTGCCATGCTCTCAATCAATCTGGGAATCGTCAATTTAATCCCAATCCCCGTCCTTGACGGAGGGAAAATCGTCCTCAATATTGTTGAGGCCTTACGAGGCAAACCACTTTCACAAGAAAAAGAAGGAATTTTAACACTTGTGGGTCTTGTCTTTATGGTGGTTCTGATGATTGCTGTGACTTGGAATGATATTCTCCGAGCCTTTATTAGATAAGAAACGAAAAATTTAAGGAATAAAATATGAAACAATCAAAAATGCTTATACCAACGCTTCGCGAAATGCCAAGCGATGCACAAGTTATCTCACATGCTCTTTTAGTCCGTGCGGGCTATGTCCGTCAAATCTCTGCAGGTATTTACGCGTACTTGCCATTGGCAAATCGCGTGCTTGAAAAACTTAAAACAATCATGCGTGAAGAATTTGAAGAAATCGGTGCGGTGGAACTCTTGGCTCCAGCACTTTTAACAGCAGACCTCTGGCGTGAATCAGGACGTTACGATACTTATGGGGAAGACCTCTACAAGTTGAAAAACCGCGACCATTCCGACTTTATCTTGGGTCCTACGCATGAAGAAACAATGACTGCCTTGGTGCGTGATGAAGTTACTTCATATAAAAAACTTCCTTTAAACGTTTACCAAATTCAATCGAAATATCGTGATGAAAAACGTCCACGTTATGGGTTGCTCCGCGGTCGTGAATTCATCATGAAAGATGGTTATAGTTTCCATGCGGACTATGAAAGTCTTGATGAAACTTATAACGACTACAAGCGTGCTTATGAAAAAATCTTTAGCCGTGCAGGTCTTGATTTCAAAGCAATCATCGGTGACGGTGGTGCTATGGGCGGTAAGGATAGTCAAGAGTTCATGGCTATCACAGCTGATCGCACGGATCTTGAAAAATGGTTGGTTCTTGGAAATTCCATTGAATCAATTGATGAAATTCCAAACTCAGTTATTGAACAAATTCAAGAAGAGCTTGCGAAATGGTTGGTTGCAGGTGAAGACACAGTCGTTTATGCTGACGGTGGTGACTACTCCGCTAACCTGGAAATGGCAACAAACAAGTTTGAAAATATCGCCAGCTATACGGAAACCTTGGAGCTTGAAAAAGTTGCAACACCTGAAGCGAAGACAATCGATGAAGTTGCTGCCTTTTTAGAAGCGGACGTTGCTGAAACGATTAAAACGCTTGTTTTCCGTGTTGATGAAGAGTTGGTTGTTGTGCTGATGCACGGTAACGATGAGTTGAATGAAGTGAAACTCCAAAACTACCTGGGCGCAAGTTCTGTTGAACCTGCCACAGAAGCAGATGTTGAAAACTTAGCTGGTGCTCACTTTGGTTCACTTGGTCCTATCGGTTTGAAAGATGTTAAGATCATTGCTGACCGTGAAGTTCAAGCGGTTAAGAATGCTATCATCGGTGCAAATGAAGATGGTTTCCACTATCGTAATGCTAATTTTGGTCGTGACTTTGAAGTAGACGAATTTGTAGATTTACGCACGGTTAATGAAGGCGAAATGTCTCCGGACGGTCGTGGTACACTTAAGTTTGCGCGTGGTATCGAGATTGGACACATCTTTAAATTAGGCACACGCTACTCAGATTCAATGGGTGCCAACGTTCTTGACAAAAATGGTAAGGCAGTACCGATCGTTATGGGTTGTTATGGTATCGGCGTAAGCCGTTTGCTTTCAGCAATTCTTGAACAATTTGCCCGTATTTACGTAGAGAAAACACCACGTGAAGAGTACAAATTTAGTTGGTCAATCAACTTCCCTAAAGAGCTTGCACCATTTGATATCCACTTGGTACCTGTCAATACAAAAGATGAAGAAGCAATGGCTGTAACGGCTGAATTAGAAACTGCCCTTCGTGGTAAAGGCTATCAAGTTCTTGTGGATGACCGCAATGAACGTGCTGGAGTCAAGTTCGCAGACAGCGATTTGATTGGCTTACCTGTTCGTGTAACAATTGGTAAAAAAGCAAGCGAAGGCATCGTTGAAGTTAAAATTCGTGCGACGGGTGAAGTTGTTGAAATCAATAAAGAAGAACTTGTCAATACGATTGAAATTTTGACGAAATAATAAAAAATTTATAAAAACATCAAAAAA
Organism: Lactococcus garvieae subsp. garvieae; assembly: GCF_029024465.1. NCBI lineage: Bacteria > Bacillati > Bacillota > Bacilli > Lactobacillales > Streptococcaceae > Lactococcus > Lactococcus garvieae. Next base: position 1,876,616 of record NZ_CP118950.1, on the reverse strand, counting down.
TCGAGAGAATTATTCTCTCGATTTTTTTGTATGTACTGATGAAAGCAATAAACAAAAGCCCTCATCTTTGACAAATAAATGAGCACATGCCTTGGAGTAAATGACTAAAATGAAATATATTGGGGATTTAACATTACTTTTTCTTATAATTTCAATATATTTGAAGGGAGATAAGCTTAACTAAATGGTCTCATTGAAGAGTACTATAAGCTTTCGATAGAGAGGATTACTAAAACACAGCACAAATATACTGAAAAAAAGCTAAGGCTTAAAAAAGAACCTATGTTTAGCGCATTATATAATGGTATTAAGAAAATAAAATATTTATTGTTAATTATCTGTTTTTTAGGTTAAACGAAATCAACATGATTGACGAGTTGAGAAAGTGGTCTAGGGGTGGGGTGTATGGAAAATTTTTCATTGGAAACAGAAACGATATTTATTGATTCAGCAAGTACGCTTTCTGGTGCATTCGTTTCGCTTAAAGAATGCAAAATTTTTAGGAGAGTGAGGGTGTTTCAAAAAAGTGTACTGTAAGGAGGAATGCTAATCATGATATTTTTTCTTCTTCTTACTGATAGAAGCTTGTTAGGGTATCTTGTATTGAAGTACTATGAAAGAGGCAGTTAAGTAGAAAAATTATCACTCCTTACTTAAGAGTAGCGCGGGTGTGAATGAGAAAGAAAAAATATATTTTATGGACATTTAAAGCGGTCTTCATTGCTTATTCTCTTTGCTATAACGGTGATTTTTTATCTCATTTAATAACAGAAGCTGACACCACATTCATCTTTTTTTACTTCAAAGTAATTTCCAATAAAAAGCACAGATATTGCTTTTTTGTTATAATGGAGGATACAGAAAAAATAGAGATATGCGGAGAAAAAATGGAAAATCTTTTTGAAAAACTGATGGATCAAATAAAAATGCCAAACCAAATTCGCGAATCGGCTCTTTTTTCAAGTGCAGACATTGAAAATGTAGAAGTACATACAGAACGAAAGCTGTGGAAATTCCAATTAAAATTTGAGAAAATCTTACCAGTTGAACAGTGGAAGGTTTTGTCTGGATTGATTGAGTCTGCTTTTTCGACTATCGCTGAGACGGAACTTTCGATAACGGTTGACCAACCCGAATTTGATGAGGCAATGCTCAACGATTATTATCAGCTGGCATTGACTTTACCAGACTTAGCAAATACAGCTTTTGCGAATATTTTTAAAAAATATCAGATAGAGCAACGAGGCGTTCAGATCAATCTTTTGGTTGAAGACAATCCTCAGTTGGATCATTTTGTAAAAAAAGACTTCCCTATCTTAGAACAAAAGTTGAAAGATTTTGGCTTTGGAACGCTTACTATTCGTCCTGTTGTTGACGAAAAGTTAACCCTGGAAAAACGAGAAGCACATGAACGTAAAGTGCATAACATGTTGGCCGCAGAGTCCGCATCGCAACAGCAGATAAGTGAACTCAAAAAGCAGCGTACGGATGAAGCTAGCACTAAAACCGAAAAAGCACCTGAAAAAATTGATACAGCCCTGACAGAAGGCATTTCATTTGGACGTAAAATAAATGGCACAAGCCCCGTGACTTCGATGAGCTTTATCGCTGGTGAGGGAAGTGGCGTTGTTTTTGAAGGCTATGTTTTTGATGCGCATCACCGTGAGTTTGCCAGCAATGGTACAGGCAAGGTTAATCATGTTTTGGAGATGAAGATTGCGGATGAAACTTCCATCTTCCAAGTGGTTAAATGGGGACGCAAAGACAATGAAATAGCTCAATTTGACACCATCGTGGAGAAAGTTAAGGCTGCCAATACAAGTGAAGATGGTACGATTCAATTTGATCAGGGCATCTGGCTGCGTGTGCGTGGAAATATTGCACATGATGTTTATAAAGACGATCTCGTGATGACCGCAAATGATGTCGTTGAGATTTCTAAAAAAGAAGATTGTAGCCGAGTTGCGGCGCAAATTAGTGCTGTAAAATCAGATAAAATTCAGATAGGGCGCGAAATTAAGAATTCTGAGCCAATCACACCCATGCGTTCGGTCAGTGAATTTTCTACTCATGGTGCTTTGGTGTTTGAAGGTTATATTTTCAAGAGCGAGTTACGCGAAATTAAATCACGCAAAACAGGAAATATTAGCCACCTGCTAGAGATTGAAATGACGGACTATACATCCAGCTTTTATATCTCAAAATGGGTCCGTGGGGATGAAGAAATTGCTGTGGCTAAACAGCTGACAGGTATTTGGGCGCGAGTACGCGGCACAGTACAGCATGATGACTATAAAAAAGATCTTGTCCTCCAGATGAGTGACTTACAAGAGATACCGACACAAAGAGTGCGAGAAGACAAGGCAGCCGAAGGAGACAAACGTGTGGAATTTCATAGCCATACAAATATGTCGACCATGGATGCGATGCCACCTGCAAGTAAGCTTGTCGCCCAAGCTGCGAAGTTTGGTCATAAAGCAATTGCTATTACAGATCACGCGGGTCTACAAGCCTATCCTGAAGCCCATCAAGCCGGAAAAAAACACGGTGTAAAAATTATCTATGGTGTAGAGGCAAATCTGGTAGAAGATAAGATTCCTATCGTGTTCAATGAAGAAGATGTCAACATGTATGAGTCAACTTATGTTGTCTTTGACGTGGAAACGACAGGATTATCTGCTGTTCATAACGATCTGATTCAAATTGCCGGAACGAAGATGCACAAGGGCAATCCCATTGGGGAGTTTGATGAGTTTATTAACCCTGGTTATGCCATTAGTGATTTTACAACGGAATTAACAGGTATTACACAGGATCATTTAAAAAATGCAAAGCCGCTGTATGATGTTTTGAAAGCTTTTCAAGACTTTTGTCAAGGCAGTATCCTGGTTGCCCATAATGCCACTTTTGACGTCGGCTTTATGAATATGAATTATCAGCGTAATGGCTTGTCAATCATTAAGCAACCGGTAGTGGATACTTTGGAATTCGCCCGTAATCTGTACCCAGAGATGAAACGTTTTGGTTTAGGCCAATTAACGAAAAAGTTTCAAATTGGTTTAGAACATCACCATATGGCCAACTATGACGCAGAAGCTACAGGGCGTCTATTGTTTGTATTCCTTAACGAAGTTCGTGATCGTTTTGGGTGGACATCCTTGCTTGATTTGAACGATAAACTTGTAGCGGAAGATTCTTATAAGAAAGTTCGTCCAAAGCACGTCACACTCTATGCTCAAACGCAAGCAGGGTTGAAGAATTTATTTAAACTTGTAAGTTATTCTAATGTTAAATATCTTGCTGGTGTACCACGTATTCCGCGTTCTGTTTTGCAAGAACATAGAGAAGGTATCATCGTTGGGTCAGCCTGCAAATCAGGTGAAGTTTTTGATGCCATAACAAATAAAACCTTTGAAGAAGCATTAGAGATTACGAAGTTTTATGACTTTATTGAAGTTATGCCGCCAGCGCTGTATCACTCTCTTGTTGTCGGTGGCAATTTTAAGAATGAAAAAGAGCTCCAACAAACGCTGAAGGACTTGATTAAGCTTGGTAAGAAATTAGGCAAACCCGTCTTAGCTACTGGAGATGCTCACTACCTTAACCCAGAAGATGCGATAAATCGTGAGATTATTATACGTTCTCTGGGTCAAGGGGCAGAAATCAACTGGAACCAAGGGCGAGGCGAGCATGCAAAACCTCTACCTTTGCCCGAAGCCCATTTCCGTACGACAGACGAAATGCTGGAGGAATTCAGTTTCTTAGACGAAGCCACAGCGCGTGAAATTGTTATCACCAATACGCAAAAAATGGCAGAGCAGTTTGAAGAATTAACGCCTGTAAGAGATGACCTTTATACACCGAAGATGACCTTTGAAGGTGGAGAAAGTTCCGAGGAGCGCATCACGCGTTTGACTTATGAGAAAGCGCACGAGTGGTACGGTAATCCTCTGCCAGATATTGTAGATGCACGTTTGGAAAAAGAGTTACGTTCTATTATAGGGAATGGATTTTCCGTGGTTTATATTATTTCGCAAGAACTTGTACGGCGGTCAAATGAACGTGGTTATATAGTAGGTTCTCGTGGATCGGTGGGTTCATCACTTGTGGCAACAATGATTGGTATTACCGAGGTCAATCCTCTTGCACCGCATTATCGCTGCCCAGAATGTCAATATTTTGAATGCTATGACGATGGGAGTTATGGTTCAGGATATGATATGCCTGACAAAAATTGCCCAAAATGTGGACATAAGTTGGTTAAAGACGGTCACGATATTCCCTTTGAAACTTTCCTAGGTTTCAAGGGGGACAAAGTACCCGATATTGACTTGAACTTTTCGGGAGATGATCAACCTTTGGCCCATTTGGATGTCCGGGATATTTTTGGGGAAGATTATGCTTTTCGCGCGGGAACTATTGGTACGGTAGCCGAAAAAACAGCTTTTGGTTTTGTCAAAGGTTATGAACGAGATTACAACCAGTTTTATAGCAATGCCGAAATTGATCGTTTGGCCATGACTTCAACAGGTGTTAAACGTACAACTGGACAACACCCGGGCGGGATTATCGTTATTCCAAACTATATGGACGTCTACGATTTTACACCCGTTCAATACCCAGCTGATGATGTGCGTGCGGAGTGGCAAACGACCCACTTTGATTTCCATGCGATTCATGACAACATCTTAAAACTTGATATTCTTGGACATGATGATCCGACGATGATTCGAAAACTCCAAAGTTTATCGGGGATTGTCCCACAAGATATTCCTATGGATGATGAGGAGGTAATGAAACTCTTCACAGGTACAGAGTCGTTGGGGATTACGGAGGAACAACTGGGCGCAAAACTTGGAACGCTAGGTATTCCTGAGATGGGAACCTTCACTTCAATGAACATGATTGCTGAAGCGAAGCCTAAAACTTTTGCGGATTTACTGCAAATTTCAGGACTTTCACATGGTACGGATGTATGGGCAGGTAATGCCCAAGAATTGATTCGTTCCGGTATTGCTGACTTGTCCAGCGTTATCGGTTGTCGGGATGATATTATGGTTTACCTGATACATGCGGGCTTAGATGAATCCATGGCCTTTAACATTATGGAACGTGTACGTAAAGGGATGTGGAGCAAGATTGGGGCAGAAGAAAGAGAAACCTATGTTAATGCCATGCGTGAGCATGGTGTTCCAGATTGGTATATTGAATCCTGTTCGAAAATCAAGTATATGTTCCCGAAAGCCCATGCAGCGGCCTATATTATGATGGCGCTTCGTGTCGCTTATTTCAAGGTCCATAAACCAATACTCTACTATTGTGCGTGGTTTTCTATTCGTGCAACAACATTTGATGTTGCGACAATGGGGGCTGGCTTAGAGGCAGTCAAGGCGAAGATGAAGGAGATTCGTGATAAAGGATTCGATGCAACAAACACTGAGGTCTCTTTAATGACAACGCTCGAGCTTTGTAATGAAATGCTTGAACGAGGTTATAAATTTGGAAAAATTGACCTTTACCGCAGTGAAGCTACAGAATTTGTTATTGATGGCGATACATTGATTCCACCCTTTATTACCATGGATAGCTTGGGCGAAAACGTGGCAAAACAACTTGTTGAAGCCCGTAAAGAAGGAGAGTTCTTGAGTATTATGGAACTTCGTAAACGAGGTGGCGTGTCACAAACGGTTGTTGACAATATGAAATCGATGGGAATTCTCCAAGGAATGCCAGAAGATAATCAATTAAGTCTCTTTGAGGATCTCTTTTAATAAAAATGTAAATCAGACACTAGGTGTCTGATTTTTTTAGTGTTAAAGAACGTGACAACGGCGGGGTTTTCCGAACAAGGGTAAAAAAAGAAGTAAAAAACCACAGTTTATTCTTGACAGGGAGGGAGTAGTTTGATAGAATATAATAGTTGTCGCGAGAGAGCGTATCTCCCGTGAGAGCGATAGACCTTTGAAAACTGAATAAAGTAGAATGACTATATGCGAGAAGGGAACTTCTTGTATACCAACTGTCAATTCAATAATGAAAGACAAAACAACAGCCAGTTCATTTGATGAACTAAATTTAAATGAGAGTTTGATCCTGGCTCAGGACGAACGCTGGCGGCGTGCCTAATACATGCAAGTCGAGCGATGATTAAAGATAGCTTGCTATTTTTATGAAGAGCGGCGAACGGGTGAGTAACGCGTGGGAAATCTGCCGAGTAGCGGGGGACAACGTTTGGAAACGAACGCTAATACCGCATAACAATGAGAATCGCATGATTCTTATTTAAAAGAAGCAATTGCTTCACTACTTGATGATCCCGCGTTGTATTAGCTAGTTGGTAGTGTAAAGGACTACCAAGGCGATGATACATAGCCGACCTGAGAGGGTGATCGGCCACACTGGGACTGAGACACGGCCCAGACTCCTACGGGAGGCAGCAGTAGGGAATCTTCGGCAATGGGGGCAACCCTGACCGAGCAACGCCGCGTGAGTGAAGAAGGTTTTCGGATCGTAAAACTCTGTTGTTAGAGAAGAACGTTAAGTAGAGTGGAAAATTACTTAAGTGACGGTATCTAACCAGAAAGGGACGGCTAACTACGTGCCAGCAGCCGCGGTAATACGTAGGTCCCAAGCGTTGTCCGGATTTATTGGGCGTAAAGCGAGCGCAGGTGGTTTCTTAAGTCTGATGTAAAAGGCAGTGGCTCAACCATTGTGTGCATTGGAAACTGGGAGACTTGAGTGCAGGAGAGGAGAGTGGAATTCCATGTGTAGCGGTGAAATGCGTAGATATATGGAGGAACACCGGAGGCGAAAGCGGCTCTCTGGCCTGTAACTGACACTGAGGCTCGAAAGCGTGGGGAGCAAACAGGATTAGATACCCTGGTAGTCCACGCCGTAAACGATGAGTGCTAGCTGTAGGGAGCTATAAGTTCTCTGTAGCGCAGCTAACGCATTAAGCACTCCGCCTGGGGAGTACGACCGCAAGGTTGAAACTCAAAGGAATTGACGGGGGCCCGCACAAGCGGTGGAGCATGTGGTTTAATTCGAAGCAACGCGAAGAACCTTACCAGGTCTTGACATACTCGTGCTATCCTTAGAGATAAGGAGTTCCTTCGGGACACGGGATACAGGTGGTGCATGGTTGTCGTCAGCTCGTGTCGTGAGATGTTGGGTTAAGTCCCGCAACGAGCGCAACCCTTATTACTAGTTGCCATCATTAAGTTGGGCACTCTAGTGAGACTGCCGGTGATAAACCGGAGGAAGGTGGGGATGACGTCAAATCATCATGCCCCTTATGACCTGGGCTACACACGTGCTACAATGGATGGTACAACGAGTCGCCAACCCGCGAGGGTGCGCTAATCTCTTAAAACCATTCTCAGTTCGGATTGCAGGCTGCAACTCGCCTGCATGAAGTCGGAATCGCTAGTAATCGCGGATCAGCACGCCGCGGTGAATACGTTCCCGGGCCTTGTACACACCGCCCGTCACACCACGGAAGTTGGGAGTACCCAAAGTAGGTTGCCTAACCGCAAGGAGGGCGCTTCCTAAGGTAAGACCGATGACTGGGGTGAAGTCGTAACAAGGTAGCCGTATCGGAAGGTGCGGCTGGATCACCTCCTTTCTAAGGAATATAAAAAAAGATGTTGTTCTACTTTATTCAGTTTTGAGGGGTCTATAAAGACCAACAAGCAGTCTTTTGATGCAAGATAGAGAAGATTGCGTTGAGAGAAGGGGCCTTAGCTCAGCTGGGAGAGCGCCTGCTTTGCACGCAGGAGGTCAGCGGTTCGATCCCGCTAGGCTCCATAAGATACGGAAGTATCTGGTCAACGAAGACGTTAAAATAGGAATTGATCATTGAAAACTAAATAACAATATCTTATAACGATAAATAAACCGAGAAATGTTTTAAACATTTCTGTAAAGCTGCGAATTCTTTTAAAGAGTTCGAAAAAACTTATACTTGTTTTAATGGCAAAGTTAATAAGGGCGCACGGTGGATGCCTTGGCATTAAGAGCCGAAGAAGGACGTGACTAACGACGATATTCTAGGGGGAGCAGTAAGTACGCATTGATCCCTAGGTCTCCGAATGGGGAAACCCACTATGTTATGCATAGTATCCGTAAGTGAATACATAGCTTACGCGAAGGTAACGCAGAGAACTGAAACATCTAAGTACCTGCAGGAAGAGAAAGTAAAAACGATTTCCTAAGTAGCGGCGAGCGAACGGGAAACAGGCCAAACCAAGAAGCTTGCTTCTTGGGGTTGTAGGACTGCAACGTGGACTTAAAGTCTATAGAAGAATTACCTGGGAAGGTAAGCCAAAGAGAGTAATAGCCTCGTATTTGAAATAGACTTTATACCTAGCAGTATCCTGAGTAGGGCTGGACACGCGAAATCCAGTTTGAATCCGGGAGGACCATCTCCCAAGCCTAAATACTCCTTAATGACCGATAGTGAACCAGTACCGTGAGGGAAAGGTGAAAAGAACCCCGGGAGGGGAGTGAAATAGCACCTGAAACCGTGTGCCTACAAGAAGTTCGAGCCCGTCAATGGGTGAGAGCGTGCCTTTTGTAGAATGAACCGGCGAGTTACGTTATGATGCGAGGTTAAGCTGAAGAGGCGGAGCCGTAGCGAAAGCGAGTCTGAATAGGGCGCTTTAGTATCATGATGTAGACCCGAAACCTAGTGACCTATCCATGAGCAGGTTGAAGGTGCGGTAAGACGCACTGGAGGACCGAACCAGGACACGTTGAAAAGTGTTTGGATGACTTGTGGATAGCGGAGAAATTCCAAACGAACTGGGAGATAGCTGGTTCTCTCCGAAATAGCTTTAGGGCTAGCGTCGCAATTTAAGTGTATTGGAGGTAGAGCACTGTTTGGATGAGGGGCCCATCTCGGGTTACCAATTTCAGATAAACTCCGAATGCTAATACACATGTGCGGCAGTCAGACTGCGAGTGCTAAGATCCGTAGTCGAAAGGGAAACAGCCCAGACCACCAGCTAAGGTCCCAAAATATATGTTAAGTGGAAAAGGATGTGGGGTTGCACAGACAACTAGGATGTTAGCTCAGAAGCAGCTATCATTCAAAGAGTGCGTAATAGCTCACTAGTCGAGTGACCCTGCGCCGAAAATGTACCGGGGCTAAACATATTACCGAAGCTGTGGATTTAATATTAATTAAATGGTAGGAGAGCGTTGTAATCAGCGATGAAGGTATACCGTGAGGGGTGCTGGAGCGATTACAAGTGAGAATGCCGGTATGAGTAGCGCAAGATAAGTGAGAATCTTATCCACCGTAAGACTAAGGTTTCCAGGGGAAGGCTCGTCCGCCCTGGGTTAGTCGGGACCTAAGGCGAGGCCGAAAGGCGTAGTCGATGGACAACAGGTTGATATTCCTGTACTAGTATTGTTAGTGATGGAGGGACGCAGTAGGCTAAAGGGAGCCAGTTAATGGATTCTGGTCTAAGCAGTGAGGTGTGGAATGTGTCAAATGCATTTTCCTTTAACATTGAGCTGTGATGGGGAAGCAACTACGGTTGCGAAGCCCTTGATGTCACACTGCCAAGAAAATCTTCTAGCGTTTAATTCAATACTACCCGTACCGCAAACCGACACAGGTAGTCGAGGCGAGTAGCCTCAGGTGATCGAGAGAACTCTCGTTAAGGAACTCGGCAAAATGACCCCGTAACTTCGGGAGAAGGGGTGCTGTAGAAATACAGCCGCAGTGAAAAGATCCAAGCAACTGTTTATCAAAAACACAGCTCTCTGCTAAACCGCAAGGTGATGTATAGGGGGTGACGCCTGCCCGGTGCTGGAAGGTTAAGAGGAGGGGTTAGACATTAGTCGAAGCTCTGAATTGAAGCCCCAGTAAACGGCGGCCGTAACTATAACGGTCCTAAGGTAGCGAAATTCCTTGTCGGGTAAGTTCCGACCCGCACGAAAGGCGTAATGATTTGGATACTGTCTCAACGAGAGACTCGGTGAAATTTTAGTACCTGTGAAGATGCAGGTTACCCGCGACAGGACGGAAAGACCCCATGGAGCTTTACTGCAGATTGATATTGAGTACCTGTGAAGCATGTACAGGATAGGTAGGAGACTTTGACCTTGGGACGCTAGTTTCAAGTGAGTCGCTGTTGGGATACTACCCTTGCTTCATGGTTGCTCTAACCCACACGCATAATCGGCGTGGGAGACAGTGTCTGTCGGGCAGTTTGACTGGGGCGGTCGCCTCCTAAAGAGTAACGGAGGCGCCCAAAGGTTCCCTCAACATGGTTGGAAATCATGTGTAGAGTGTAAAGGTATAAGGGAGCTTGACTGCGAGAGCTACAACTCGAGCAGGTAGGAAACTAGGGCTTAGTGATCCGGTGGTACCGCATGGAAGGGCCATCGCTCAACGGATAAAAGCTACCCTGGGGATAACAGGCTTATCTCCCCCAAGAGTTCACATCGACGGGGAGGTTTGGCACCTCGATGTCGGCTCGTCGCATCCTGGGGCTGTAGTCGGTCCCAAGGGTTGGGCTGTTCGCCCATTAAAGCGGCACGCGAGCTGGGTTCAGAACGTCGTGAGACAGTTCGGTCCCTATCCGTCGCGGGCGTAGGAAATTTGAGAGGATCTGCCCTTAGTACGAGAGGACCGGGGTGGACTTACCGCTGGTGTACCAGTTGTTCCGCCAGGAGCACCGCTGGGTAGCTATGTAGGGAAGGGATAAGCGCTGAAAGCATCTAAGTGCGAAGCCCACCTCAAGATGAGATTTCCCATTCTTTATGAATTAAGAGCCCTGAGAGATGATCAGGTTGATAGGCTGGAAGTGGAAGTCCTGCGAGGGATGGAGCGGACCAGTACTAATAGCTCGAGGACTTTACCAAGTAATAGAACATATGAGTTTAGCTTTACTTATTTATCAAGAGATTGTTATTTAGTTTTGAGTGTTCAATACATTCAGACCATGATTTGGTATTCATTGCATAGGAGATACACCTGTTCCCATGTCGAACACAGAAGTTAAGTCCTATTACGCCGGAAGTAGTTGGGGGTTGCCCCCTGTGAGATATGGTAAATGCCAAGTGATTGGGAGTTTAGCTCAGCTGGGAGAGCATCTGCCTTACAAGCAGAGGGTCAGCGGTTCGATCCCGTTAACTCCCATAGGTTCCGTAGTGTAGCGGTTATCACGTCGCCCTGTCACGGCGAAGATCGCGGGTTCGATTCCCGTCGGAACCGTTTCAAGTAGACTTACTTGAAAGGTAATAAAAGAAATAGACTCGTTAGCTCAGTTGGTAGAGCATTTGACTTTTAATCAAAGGGTCGCTGGTTCGAGCCCAGCACGGGTCATACTTTAACATTAGGTTGAGGTATAAAGCGTAAAAGAACTTGTCAAGCGGATGTGGTGAAATTGGCAGACACGCTAGATTTAGGTTCTAGTGCTTTAGGGCGTGGGGGTTCAAGTCCCTTCATCCGCATTTCTTTTATAGCCGACTTAGCTCAGTTGGTAGAGCATCTGATTTGTAATCAGAGGGTCGCGTGTTCGAATCATGTAGTCGGCATTCCTTTAACTGTTTAGACCTAATGGAGTACAGCTAGAGGTATGAAGAGAGTTTAACTTTCTTTAAGCGTTGCGAACGTAGTTCAGGGGTAGAACACAACCTTGCCATGGTTGGGGTCGCGAGTTCGAATCTCGTCGTTCGCTTTGTTAGTTCTCCCTTAGTGGGGGATTTTCCATATTTTGCCGGGGTGGCGGAACTGGCAGACGCACAGGACTTAAAATCCTGCGAAGGGTAACCTTCGTACCGGTTCGAAACCGGTCCTCGGCATCAGTGATAGCAAGGGTTTAGCGACTCTTGCTTTTCTTATATCTTGTTTTGTGAAACTGTAAACCTGACCAGAATTGACCACTTTTATTTTTAATAGCTGATTTCATTGAGTAAATCCGCTATTTCTTTTTGTTTGTCGGGATAAAGATGTCCATATAAATTATACGTAATTTCAACTGTTTCGTGTCCCATGCGTTCTTTTATTTTGAAGATGTCTAAACCTTGATTGATAAGAAGGGCAGCGTGAGAATGTCGAAAATCATGTATTCTGATTTTCTTCAAATGTGGGTGTTCTTCATAAATTTTTGTTTTTTTGATTTGCACCCGGTCTTTGTAGATATCTTCGGGACAGTCTTGAAATATTTGTAGGTTCATCAAATTATCAGTGTATTCATGTAATATGTTGAACTGCTTAGTTTGCCATATTTTTAATTCGTCCAAAAGCTTTTTATGGATATAAATTTTTCTGATTCCTGCTTTAGTTTTGGGTGTGTCATAATAATTTATTCCTTTGAGCCTGAAAATGCTACGGTGGATATCGATGTAACCGATATTAAAATTCACATCATTCCAAGTTAAAGAAAGTAATTCATTAATACGAGCGCCGGAATAAAACAACATAGAAAAGATAAGCTTATAGGGATAATCTGTTTTATCAAAACAATTGATGAATTGAGAAAATTCATGTAAAGTGTAATATTTCATGTCAACTTTGTCTATACGCAGTTTTCTTACGTTTTTACATGGATTGGAGAAAATCAGACCTTTAACAATGGCAACATCTAATATTTTTTTTAGGAGCAATATCTGTTTGTTCACTGTATTTTTACTTAGTGTCCGTCCATTTCCTCCTTTTGCTTTACAGCTTAGAAGGTGATTCCTAAATTCGATAATATCATCATATGTTATCTTGGACATATCAGCTTTTGCAAAATATGACTTTAAATATCGATTATAATTTCTTTCCTGAGTAATGCGATAAGACATTTTTTTATCATTGTTGATATCGTCATGTTGTACGATAGAGAAAAGATATTCAATGCTGATTTTTTGACGTTTGCTTACTTGATGAAGTTCAAAAGTTCTAAAGTTTGCTTCATAATCTTCCGCTTCTTTTTTGGTATTAAAGCCAGTTTTGCGGTGGCGATTTCTTTCACCATTGATTGGTGAGAAACCGTCGGAGATATCTACCTCCCATTTTTTTGTTTTTTTATTTTTGGTAACTGTCATTGTAAAGTCCTTTCAAAAACAGCACCTGATTTTTGTACAAGTGCTATTATAACATGTTAGTCTGTTAATTCATATCCCACAATTTTTTCAATTGCTGAAACTGGGAGAGATAGAATTTTTCTATTTTGATAAAAAGGAAACTCTGAAGCTAGACTGAGCCTAGCCTGTTTAAATATCCGATTGATTTGTGTTTTGCTTAATCCTGTTAATTCTTGAAGTTCTTGTCTGTTTATTTTTTTAATCATAGCTCTCCTGTGTTATACTAAGAGAGGAATCTTTTTAGATTACCTCACAGTTTATGCTGTCACTTTTACCGTCCAAAGTAGGAAGTGATGGCTTTTTTTCTTTGTTCATAAGTTGCTCAAAAAGGCTGTCTAACCATTTCGAATTGTAAAGTTCTGCTTTTCCTGTCATATGATGCACTTCTCGCAAATGATAGTTTCTGGCACGATCAGGCATAAGAATAGTGAACTTTGTATTTTTCATTTCCTCGTCTGTTGTTCCCACGGCTTCCACACGTATTACATAGGTTAAACGCCTCAAGTATTGCTCAATCGGTTCATTCTCAAATGTGAAGAACGCAAAAGGGCTTTGTGTGTTGGTCATAAGAACCAAACGATTCGATAAAGGGCGATTATGAAAACGCCCCGATAAAGCAGACTTGTTCTTGTAATCTAAAATCTTTGTCCAATCCGAAGGACTGAATGTCTCAGGACGTACATCGTCAAAGAGCAGAAGTTCCTCACCTTTGTAATCGTCTACCGCATTTTTACTTCCACCGAAATAAGAGTGCCAACGTAACCCTACTTCTTGGCTCAAAAGCTCGATCTGTTTTAATATGTCGTAAGCAATTTCAGATTTCCCACTGCCTGAATGGCCATAAATGTAGATGGAAGTAAATTCAAATTTTTGTGCGACTCTATCTTGTATGGTCAATAAAGAGTTTCTATGAGCATAAGCTTCAAAAGCTTCTTTGAATTTTGCGAGATTGTTGGCATAGACAAAGTAGTATTTTTCATCGGAGAGGATATCTTCAATAAAAAGTTCTCCTACCTGTACTTGTTGTAAGATATAGTTCAATTCATACTTTGTAGCTCTGTATCGCTTTGTCGCAAGACTTTTCTTGAATTTCATCTTATTGTTGTTCACGAAATTCACGTAATCATAAGTGCCGAATGTTTCTACATCCTGTGGGTCATAATGAAATTTATCGGGGTCTGTTTGATGTGTCAGATAAGCCAGACGTCCAATCATCGCATTTTTCCCTTGGTTGCCTGTTTCAATGTATTGGGGATCGATTTGGAACGCTTTCGCAATTTTATTGAGCGTTGTTCGCTCTTTCAAATGAATTGCCCAATGCAAATGCGGAGCTTCTAGTTTGCCATTCTCATTAATATCTTTATCTTGTAAGACAATCGCAAGTGTGACGATGTCGTCTTGATAATCTTGTTTGAATTTTTCGCAAACCAATGTAAAGATTTCTTTTTGGTTTTTTCGAGGGTCAGTAATCAACTTCTCGAATTGTGATAGCGTTTCTTCATCAAAGTGCCAATATTCTTTTTCAAGATATTGCATCCCGAAGAAAGTTTTCGCTTGTATTGTTTTCGCTTTTATAATCATCGTCCTTTCTTGAATGTAAAAGTAGTTTTATAGTCGTTTTGTAATACTTTAGGTAGTCGTTTTAAACCTCTAAATTCTAAACGACTACTTTTTTATTGTGAGAAATACACCATTTATGAAAACATGAAATTGGTGTAACTCCTTGTGTTAAAAGGGTTTATGGGAATTGATTGAAGACAAGCCCATCAATTCCCGTGCGTTACAAGTGGCTTTTTAACCCTTTTTTCTAAACAACCACAAGAAGAAAGTAAAGCTCAATATTGATTTGTGCAGGTGTGCCTAAAAAGACACAACCGAACCAATCAACATTGCCCCTCACCTCCTCCAGCATGTAAAGCTGTATGTTAAGCTTTTGAAGGCTTAAGACCACTTGCTTTGAAATAGACATTAGCCCCCACCTCACAGCCTTCTAGGCCCGTCAAGGTTACTGGTGAAAGAAAGTTTAAGCTGGAGAGATCAGGACGAGAGGAGAACTTCACCTCAAAGGATTCATCGATCCCTTCTTGTATCACGGAGAGTGAATAACCTGTAATCTCATCTGTTGGTTTATTGTCTTGGTCATATTTGACTTTGGGAGTGACTTCGGTACTTAAAAGATAGAAAGTATCATGGACACTCAAAAATTTTGCGGCAGTTTCGGCTGAATAGCCTGAAGTTGTTTTGATTTTCATACGAAAAACCTTTCTTGCTAGCTTTTAGTGTCAATCAAGCCTTGGACATTAAGGTGCTGATTCTCAAGGAGCTTTCCTCCCCCTCCATGGGATTTTTCCATTGTCCAGCCTTCGTTCGCCTTTGGGGCGCCGAGCCTTGACCATGGAAAAATACGAGGAAGCAAACCTCTGAATCAGCGATTGAATAAACGTGCAGTCAGTTTACGTGCATTCAACGCATCAATCTCTTGCCTTAAGGCAAGATTCTTTTCTTCAAGTTTTTCAACTTTTGCTTGAAGTTCTTGATTCAATTTTGACGTTTTTTTACACAGTGAGTTCGCTTTAGTGAATCTTTGCCAAAGATGCTCATAGTCCTCATCATGCTCACCACAGAGCGTTTTGAGAACTTTGATCTTGTGACGCATTTGAGCTATTTCGTCGTTCTCATCAAAGTCATTTCCAAAAACTTCACGAATGGCTTTTAAACGTCCGACTTTTTGAGAGAGCAGAACTTTTAGCTCTTCAAAGCGCTTTACATCACTAGGGGTAAAATCGGTACAGGTATAAACCTTACGGTGCGGCTTGGCTCTTCTTGAACCTTTATAGAAGCCCGTGGAAACTTTTCTTGTCGCAAAGACAATACCGGTTTCTTTTTTTATGAGTGACTTCCACTCTGCTAGAGTGGAAGGAGAGATTTGGAGCTGTTCAGCTAATTGTTTTGAATCCATAGTTCTTCCTTATTTTCTTATTTTTTTCAGTATTGAGTGCAGAATTATCCCCAATGACGATATTTTTATATCCCGAGCGCATTCCTTGGCTCTCTCCCGGTTGAATCTTACAATTTTTGTCAGATATACACAATTTGTGATATAATACCATTAAACGCTCCTCAAATGAGATAAATAGATTATATCTCACTTTAAGGATAAAGTCAACTAAATAATCTCGAAACGAGACAAAAGGAATGAAATGGAAAAATTTGCATACAGATTAAAAGTGTTGAGACTCTCAAAAAATTATACTCAAAGCGAAGTAGCTGAGGCTGTCGGGGTGAAGCAAAATTCGTATAATAGTTGGGAAAATGGAAAAAGAGAACCAAAGTTGGATACAGTTGTTCTTTTAGCAAAAATTTTTGATACAAATGTTGATTACTTGCTCGGAGAAACGGATGATAAGCGAAACTTGAAAAAATTAGTAGAGCTTTTTAATGAGACAAATAAGAGAATGGACACCATGCTTGAAGATGTAAAAGGAAGTGGCTTTTTAGCATCCAATCTTAGAAATCTCAGAGAATCCAGAGGGGAGACAAGAGAAGAAATTGAGACGTTCTTACCCAATCGAGGAGACTATTTTAAATGGGAGCTGGGGTTAGCCGAACCTAATTTAGAGGAGTTGGTTATTCTCTCCAACTATTATCAGGTAAGTATTCATTCTCTTTATGAATATGTGCTTTATAAAGGGGGAGTTTATCACAAGGTCAATAGGATTAGTGATGCTTTTAGTGTTAAAGTTGATCAAAAAATTTCTGATTTCATAGAGAGTATGTTAGATTTGACTTACGAATTTGGATATAAATACGCAGATATTGAAGTGAGCAAAAAGGATTTCCTCTCATGTATGGACTATACAATTGAAGAACTTGATTCTATGAAAGAGAATCTGGAGAGTCAACTTGCACCAATTAAAGAAAATATGATTGCGACTTATCAACGTGAGGAAAAGACTCTGAGAGAAAATATTGAACGCTTAAGAAAGCAACTGGAAAAAGAGCCACATTCCTTTTTTCTCCAAGAGCAGTTGACAAATGGGGAGAAAGCATTAGAGGATAGAGAGAACCGGGAGAAAAGATTAAGTGATTTAGAAAATGAAGATCTTTGAGCTTGAGGATTTAGTTCGTGGGAGCTAAACCGAGGAGATTATTTACTCTAGGAAGGTATTTTTATTCTTTAGAGGAACAATATGAAATAATACTTATGTTAAAATTAAAATAAATATTTGGGTTGACAGCGCTTACTTGAAGTGTTATAATCATTTTTATCAGGAGTCGTTACTATTAAATTAGGCGCAATCAAAAAAGAAGTTATCTTTTTTGATTGCGCCTTTTTTCTTACAAAAGTATGGAATCTCCTTTTATTATATCGTAATCAAAGGCAAACATTAGGAGTAGGAGGAAATTAATATATGTCAAAAATTGTCTTATTCGGTGGACAAGGTAACCTCAGAATGAGTGATTTGGTTAAGGTCAATAGTTCTATAAATGGGAAAAAAATCTTAAATCATATAAATCAGAGTAGTCCGTTTTCTTATGAATATTTTAAAAATATTTTATCAGGGGAGATACCATTAAATGAAACTTATGCTTCAATGTTAAGCACATTTATTTACAATTGGTGGAGGGTTTCAGAGATAGATTTGTCAAAAATAGAATATTTTTCATCTCATAGCGCAGGAATATTCAATGTTGCTTTTGCAAGTGAATCAGTAGAACTAGATAGATTGCTGGCATTTATTAAAAAAAGAGCTGACTTAATGGAGAGTTATTTAGGGAGTGAGGAAATGTGGTTAGCATTAACATCTAGTTGTAAGGATTTAGAGACTACAGTGTGTGAGCTTTCAGAAATTATTAAAGTCTCTATACGAACAAATCATACAACTGAAGTACTCGCATTTTCTCAATCGGATAAACTGAAGTTAGAAGAACATGCTGCTAACTTAGGTATTCCTCTGAGATTAAAGAGTTTGGGATTAAAAATACCTTACCATACACAGTTTTTATCAGATTTAAGAGACAATTATTACCAGTTAGTTGATAACTTAAATATTATCCAGAATAGTAGTTTCAAGTATCTATATCATACTAAAAATTTAAAACAAGAAATAAAAAATCAACTTGACATAACCTTTAACTGGGAGGAGATTCTTTTGGAAGTTGGAAGGAAGAATCTAGAAGTTTATGATTTATCTTCCAATAGGTTTATTTCTAAAAATTTAAGAGCAATGGACACAAGTATAAAATTTTTATAAGGAGAAATACGAATATGACATTAGCAATTGTAACAGGTGGGACAAGAGGAATTGGTAAAGCCATTTGTTTAGAACTTGCACGGACATATGATACCGTCATAGCAATATATCATAAAGATGAACAATCAGCCTTTCTATTAGAAAAAGAATCTGAAAACATTCAAACCAAAAGATGCAATGTCTCGAGTGCAGCAGAGGTTTCAAAACTTATAAGGGAAATTTATGAAGAGTATGGGGTTATTCATTGCTTAGTTAATAATGCAGGGATCACTCAAGATGGTTATTTCCTAATGATGTCCAAGGAGAAGTGGGATGCAGTTTTAAATATCAATTTAATGGGCGCCGTAAATTTATGTAAAGAAGTACTACGTATTATGAAAAAAGAGAAAAAAGGAGGAGCGATTATTAATATTTCATCAACTAGTGGAGTAACTGGTCAGATTGGGCAAACAAATTATTCAACAAGTAAAGGTGCCCTTATAGCGTTTTCAAAATCATTATCAAAAGAATTTGCAAAAGATAACATTACAATTAATTGTGTTAGTCCAGGATTTATAGAAACTGATATGACTATAAAATTAGATAAAGAGAGGATTCAAAAAGACTTGATACCATTGGGAAGATTTGGAAAACCAGAAGAAGTGGCTTTTCTAGTTGAATTTTTATCAAGCAATAAATCAAGATATATTACGGGAAAAAACTTTGTTATTGATGGAGGTATGATAAATGATTGATTGGACAATTGAAGAGCAAAACATAAATAAACGTATAACTATTGAAAATAAAATAAAAGATATAATCATAGAATCTTTAATGTTAGATATTGATAAAAAGTTAATTCAGAATGATCAGCCATTATTTGGAAGAGGATTAGAACTTGATTCTATTGATGCATTGGAATTATCCATTGGTATATCTATGGAATTTGATGTATCCCTTACTGATGATGACATGTCCATTTTTTCATCTATAAATAAACTCACAGATTATATTATGGATGAAAAAAGCAAAGGATAATACTATGAGCTTATTAGATATTAAACAGATTATGACTTTATTGCCACATCGATTTCCTTTTTTAATGGTAGATTCTGTAGAAGAGTATTCTCGAGGTGAAATTCTATGTAAAAAAAATATAACAGTAACAGAGCCATACTTTCAAGGGCATTTTCCTCAGAATCCTATTGTACCAGGTGTATTACTTGTTGAGTCTGGAGCTCAAGCTGCGGCACTAATGTATATTCTAGATGAAATAGATACAGACAATATTGAAAATAGTGATAAAAAAAAGATTGTATATAGTGAAGAACTTGCTCAAAAAGTTGGTTATCTTGCAAGTATCAAAAATTTCAAGTTTAAAGGTCTTGCATTGCCTGGGGAAGTTCTTTATATAAAATGTCAAAAAAAAATAGCTCTAGGAAAATTATTTGAAGTAGATGTAAAAATTTCGAATAAAAATAATAGAGTTATTGGTTTTGGAAAGGTTCTGGTTTCACAAAAATGAAAATATCTTTACATGGTATCGAGAAAAAATATGGTAAATTTGAAGCTTTGAAGAATGTCTCTTTTGAATATGAAGAAGGAAAATTTTATGGATTACTAGGTCCTAACGGTGCGGGTAAAACAACTTTATTTAGTCTTCTTATTCAAACTGTTAAACAAACAAAAGGTACTATTGTTTGGAGTGAAAAATCTAATATTGTCAAGGCGGAACACTTGTACAAAAAAATTGGAGTGGTTTTTCAGACAAGCCGTTTGGATAAGTTTTTAACTGTTGAAGAAAACTTGTTATCAAGAGGTGCTTTGTATGGGCTTGATAAAAAAGAGACTTTGAAAAACTTAAGCGATTTGAAACACTTTCTGAATATTGATGAATTAAAAAATAAAAAATATGGTACACTTTCCGGTGGGCAGAAAAGAAAAGTAGACATTGTACGTGCTTTGATACATAAGCCCTCTGTTCTGTTGTTAGATGAGCCAACAACAGGACTTGACCCACAGTCACGGCAGAGTCTATGGGAAGCAATTTATGGATTAAATAAAGAAAAAGGAATGACGATCATTTTGATTACACATTATTTAGAAGAAATGACATTTTGTGATCGTGTAGATATCTTAGTGCACGGGGCTCTCCTCTATTCTGGAACAACAGAAGACTTGGTGAAAAAAAATTCTACAACAAAATTAAAAGTAAATATGAAAAACGGAGAAACTTTAAAAAAAGAAAATTTTACATTTATTGAGGATGAAGATGGAAATTTTGTGGCAGAAGGGCTTAATATCGACGAAATAGTAACTGTTGTTTCAGAAAATAGAGGAAAAATAAAAAATTTTGATGTACAACAGGCTAGTTTAGAAACGGCCTATTTAAACTTGATAAAAAATATAGAAAGGGAAGAGCTATGATAGCATTAATTAAAAGAAATCTTCTAGTTTATACACGAGACAGGATTGCTTTTGTTCTTTCATTTCTTTCAATTATCATTCTATTGGTTCTCTATCAGATATTTATTGGAAAAGGACAAATGGAAGCCATACAACAAAGTGTTCCAAATCAAGAATTACGGGACCAAGCTGTTCAAATGGTTAATTTTTGGCTGATTGCTGGATTAACAACTGTTGCTACCTTAACAAGTACATTAGGGGCATTCGGTGTCATGATTATTGATAGAGAAAATAAGATAGACGAAGATTTTATGATAAGTTCCTACTCTCCATGGAAATTTGAGTTATCTTATGCTCTTTCTGCTATTTTATTAGGAACATGTATTTCTCTCATTTGTTGTTTCTTGGGAATCCTTATTTTTAATGGAACTCATGCTTTTGCTCTTTTTACGATATTTGATTTTTTGAAAATATTTTTCACAATCACTCTTAGTTGTATATTATCCGCAAGTATGACTCTACCTTTGCTTTTATTTATAAAGAGTGGATCCGCCTTTAGTACTTTGAGTACTATTATAGGAACTTTCATTGGTTTTATATCAGGAATATATATTCCAATTGGAACTGTTGGTACCCCTCTTTCTCAAATAATGACATGGTTTCCTCTCACACAAGTCAATGCAATGCTCAAGCAGGAACTAATGACAAGTAGCATTAAGGAAGTTTTTGGCACCGCTTCTTCAAGTGAAAAAATAACTTATAGTGAATCGTATGGTATAACTTTGAAAACTTTGGGGGGCCATGTACTTTCATTTGATAATATGCTTTTATATGTGATAGTGTTTACATTTGTTGTAATAATTTTACATTTTGCTTTGAAAAAGAGGTTATTGAATGGGAAAGAGTAATATTTATAAGGTAAGAGAATTACATAGAGAAGATATACCAGATGTTGTTCAACTTTTTAATAAAAATAAAGTTTATCAATTTTTAGATAATATTCCACTTTCTGAAAAAGATTTTATTGAGACCATGAAGGTGAAAGAAGTTAGCCATTTTTTCATCTTAGAAAAATTTGGACAAATTATAGGGACTACTGCTTTTTTCAAATTTATTAGTTTTGGGTCCATTGATGATTGTTATACTTACAGTGGTTATCTTCTCATTGATTCAGCACATCGAACAGGAGCTGCAATTCATTTTTTCCAAAAAAAAGTTCTCATGGCTACCTCAAAACTTGGATTTAGATTACATTTTACGGAAATTAGTCGGTATAATAAAGCATCACTAACGCTTTCAAAGCATAATGGATTTACATTATTTAAAGAGAGCTATGAAGATATTTACCACTGTTATTTATTACGAAGTGTATTGCCCAAGATATTGAAAGCATTTACTCTTAAGGGAAAAATAATTAATGAATATGATATGAATACATTTAAGGTTATTCAACAGAGGGACAGAGGGGAATATACAGAAATTAGCACAAATATTTCCAATGAAGATATCGTGTTTAAAGTATTTCCAGCGGGGCAGTCACCTTTTGATATACATTTTTCATTTATTAGAGTTTATATTTTTAAAAAAGATAATAGATTGTTTTTTAAAAGTAAATTCTATTCTGATGAAGTATTACAAATTGAACTAACTACTGATGAGAAAGCAATGGGAATGATATCTAGGGAGAATCCCCAAATTGAATTGTTTTCATCTTCAAATGAAATTTTTTGTACTGCTAATATTACGACTACTAAAGGTAATATTCTTGCAAATCTCCACTATAGTAATATGGAATCGAGAAGTAAATTAGTTCCAGTACACCAAACATTCTTATCTTATCACTTAGAAATTAACTTGGAAGATGGGGACCTTTATATTATCGAAAAAGATGGAGATCGTGTACTTATTGAAGATCCTTTCCTTCAGTTTTCTAAACCGGTTAACACCAAATTTTATAGTGAAGAGTATCCAGGAAAAATAATAATCAAATGTATTGGTTCAGGAGTTGATATAGAAAAAATCTTATTATTGGATGGATCCAGTATTAATGTTCAATATATTTTTAAAGATATCAATGTTTCTAAAAAAATTTATGCAAAATATGGCTTAAAGTTTAGGTCTCAGAATTACCTTATAAAGGAAAAAGGAAAATATCGGGCATACATTCCAGGAATTTTTCCAGATGAATCAGATGATTTTGTTAGAGAAAATCAAATAAGAAATAAAGAGTTTCAGTATCATTTCCCAAAAGAAAAGCTTCAACTGAGCTATCAAACAAACAATAGAGGGAGCAATCAGGTACAATTTCGCCCTTTAGTTACAATTTTATTACAGGAATCTAAAAATAATATCCATTACTCTCTACATTTCCGTCAAATGGATATTGAGCATTTAAACTTATCAAAGATTCCAGAGCTTCTATTGAAAAAAGTCAATTTTAGTGGTCACTTATTAAAAAATATAAAGTGCTATGGACAAACTATGAATTCATCTATTCGGTATGATGTACATGAAACCAAGAATAAAATGAACTATGTTCTAAATCAGAATGCAGAGAGTTTAATGCTACAAAATTTTTCTAATAATTCTTCTGCATATACAATTTTTGAATTTGACTATGTTTGTGCAAGTAAAGTTCAATTCTTTAAGTATGGAGAGAGCTATTTATATAGTAATAAGGGGCCTACATGGGAAATTGATGAAGAGTTACTTATATTTGAGGAGGCCAATAGTCAATATACATCTTTTAAGATATTTAAGGGAAGTATCTACTCATATAAGGAAAATAACAAATTAAAAATTCGCTGTGTGATACCGAATCAAGAATCAGTATCTCAAAATGTGAAAATATCTCAATTTATTGGAGGATAAGAACTATGGATAATAAAAATTATACTGATTTTAGAAAAAACAAATCATGGAAGACATTCGATGGAAATATATTTGAAATCACTGGAGATAGGGCAGAAGAGATTTTAGAGTATTATATTCCTAAAATTTTAGAATTTATAGATATAGATACGTCAGGGTATTCATTTATACTCAATGAAGACGGACAGGTATTTGATGAGGTGTTTTTTTATAAACTAGAAGATAAATACTTATTGTTTTCTGAAGGAGACTTATTATCATTATTTACGAATAGTGAAGGCTTTGAAATTAAAGAGATCTCACAAGAAAAAACATTGATTCAAATTGAAGGAAAAAATTCTGGAGAAATTGCTCAGCATTTTTATAATTATGATATTTCAACCTTAAATTTTCGAGCAATTATCTTATCACAATTTGAAAATTCAGAAATTATCTTGTCAAGATTTGGATTTTCAGGAGAATTTGGTTATCAATTTCTTATAAATTCTGATAATCTAGAGGAATTCATTAAAATACATTTAAAGGGAGTGAAGCAATTTGATAAAGAACTGGAGGATTATGTGAAGTTTGAAGTCAATCATCCGTTGTCAAACATATTTAAAAGTAGAAATAATTTATTTGAATTGGGATATTCTTGGAATTTAGATTTTACGAAAGAAGACTTTAGGGGGAAAAAAGCACTTTTAAATAAAATTGACAATTCTACTATGCAAAGTATTGCCTTTTCTTCTGCCAATAAAGTTTGTGAAAATGATATAGTTTATTTTGATAAACAACAAATAGGAAAAATTCATTATGTTAAGGAAAATATAGATGGTAAGGCAGATAGAAATTATATTGGGCTCCTTTTTGTAGATTCATATTATGCTCATTCGGGTATCCACTTATGTACAGAAAATGGTACAGAACTTACAACTCTTTCAAATCCATATGTCATCCCTGAAAGTTGGTAAAGAAATGAAAACAAATATAAATATTACAGGAGTTGGAGTAATATCATCTCTTGGATTTAACTTAGAAGAACATAAAAGGAATTTGTTTTCTAAAAAACATACCATAAATAGAAAAAGATTTACCAATGGGAAGCATGAGTTACAAGCGTTTGTTGGACAGGTATCTAACATTTCAGATATACCAGAAAAATATCAAAAACAATCTAAAAATTTTAAAATGGCTTTTTCTGCTTTTGACGAGGCCATTCAATCTGCTAATTTTAATAAAGATATAAAGCATACGAGAATTGCAATTTGCTTAGGGACATCACTAGGAGGTAAAATACCTGGTCAAGCCGCCTTCTATCAATTTAAAAAAGGAAATTATACTATACCGAAACATGTATTTGAAGAGAGACAACTTCATAATATAGCCGATCAACTCATTCAACACTATGGTTTTAATGATGCAAGTTATTATGTTATTTCTACAGCATGTTCAGCAAGTAACAATGCTGTTATTCTGGGAATGCAGCTTTTACAAGATAATAAATGTGATATAGCTATATGTGGTGGGTGTGATGAATTGAGTGATATTTCTTTAGCTGGATTTAGCTCACTTGGAGCAATTAATAAAGAATCTGCTTGTCAGCCATACTCTACTGGTAAAGGAATTAGTTTAGGTGAAGGTGCAGGATTTGTTGTTTTAGAAAGAGATAGACCGAGAGGTTTTGGGAAGATACTAGCTGGATCAATAACTTCTGATGGTTATCATATCACAGCTCCTAAGTCCACGGGGGAAGGTGCAATTCGTGTTGCAGAAAATATATCTTTTCAGTCAGTAGTACCTCTAAATAAAATAGATTATATTAATGGGCATGGTACTGGGACCAAAGCAAATGATAATATGGAAAAATCAATGTTTGATAAAATTTTTCCAGAATCTACCAAGATAAGTAGTACAAAAGGAAGTACAGGGCATGCACTTGGCGCAGCTGGGATACTTGAGATAATAAACTGTATTTTAGCTATTCAAGAAAATAAGATACCTGCTACAAAAGTAGATTTTCAAGAAAATAGTAACCGTTTTGTCATGAGAGACAGTATTGAAAAAGAAATAGACTATGCTTTGAATCTGTCTTTTGCTTTTGGAGGAAATAATAGCGGCATACTTTTAGCCAGAGATACTGTTTCTGAAGAAACGTATAAAGTTCAGGAATCTGTTCAACCAAATGTTTTGTCTTTCGCATCTACAATAGAAAATTCTAGTGATAAGAAGGAAATGTACGAAATAATTACGGCAGATTTTTCTAAAATAGAAGGGTTAAGATATATTGATAAAACAAAATCCTCAAGATTAAATCCAGCTCAGTTCAGGAAAATGGATCGTTTTTCAAAAATGATAGCAAATACTGTAGCAGTAGCAATTGATCGAAGTGGTTTAAATATAAAAAAAATCGATTCTAGCAAAATAGGTATACTTTTTAGTACGACTACAGGACCTATTGAAGTGGTGGAAGATATTGAAAATCAAATTCAAAGAGATGGATATAATAAAGTGTCGGCAGCAAAGTTTCCATTTACTGTTATGAATGCAGCGGCTGGTATGCTTTCTATTCTTTTTGGGATTAAAGGACCAGTTTCTGTTATTTCTTCAAATGTTGGGTTTATTGATGGAGAAATATATTCTAGAGAGCTTATGAAAAATGAAGGCTTAGAATATATTGTACTTGTGTCTGCGACTCAATGGACTGACTTATCTCTTCTGGCTTGGGAAACTTTAGGATATGATGGTGATACATTTGTTGCTGCAGATTATTGTCAAGCTATGATTTTATCATCACATGATGAAGCAAATACTCACAAAATTATTTGTTCCGAACAAATAAAATACGATAATAAAAGTAATTCTCCAAAATATATTGGAAATAAAATAATCTCTGCTATAAAAGATAAAATTACAGATATAGGACTTGAATTGGGAGATATAAGAGAAGTCGTATGGAATGGTAATAAAAAAACTTCTGCCGTAGAATATGAAATTTTTGAGTCTTTAGATAGCCTATTAAACATTAACGTATGTAAATATGATTTAGGATTTTCTTCAGATGGTGCTGGAGAGGAGATCCCTTTTCTTTTGAATGATTCCTCGTTTTCTCCAGGATATTATATCATTCTTTCGTATTCTCATTTTGGAGGAGTATCATTTATGATTATTCGGAAATAATATAAATTTAGCACTATCTTATTTTATACACCATTTCTTATTACGAGGAGGTACATTATTGAAAAAGTTTTTATTTGCACCCTTTATGATGAATTTAGGAGAAAGTCAACGCATGTCACAAATTGCTGATTATTTTTTCAAATCTGGCTATGAGATTCATATATTAGGAGAAGTTTATTACTCTTTTCTATTTAAAAATTCAAAATATATATTTCATAGCCTTAAAGAAGATAAAAATATATACGATAAGACACGATATCGGAAGTTTTTTTCTTTTGATACTGATTTTAACTTCTTGTCTGATGAAGAAATTTCTGTAATTTGTAATGCAGAACGTGCTTTCCTTCAGAAAAATATCTTTGATGCGGTTTTTACAGGCTATAGATTAAGCATTGTAATAAGTTGTAAAATAGAAAAAATACCTTTGGTTTGGATTTTATCAGGTGCTATACAAATTGATGAGATTGTTGATAATATTCAAGGTGTCATACCATATCATAAAAAGACAAAGTATCAGACAGAAAAAGTAAAAAATACATTAAAAAAATTAATTAATAATTATTCTAAAAATGTAGAAACTTGGAATCGATACTTAAAAAATCATAATTCTGAAACAATGAAAAATGCTTTGGAGCTTTTTACTGGTGATTTAAATTTAATATCTGATTATAGTAAATTCTATGACATAAAAAAATCCTCGTTAAAAGTGGTCGGTCCCATAATCTTTAAACCTAATAAAAAGATTGAGAAGTTACCTATACTCAAGGTGCAGAGAAAGAAAGTACTCTTAAGTTTTGGAACGTCTTCTGACCCAAATTGGGTTCAAAAGTTTGTAGAAAAATTACCGAATGATTTCCCTTATATCTTAACAACCTTTGGTGAAAAATATAATTTTAAAGATAAGGATGTGGAGTTTGTAAATCTCATTGACTTTAAAAATCTGAAAGATAAGATACATTTCGCTATTATACATGGGGGGCAAGGAACTGTTTATGCAATGGCTGAACAAGGGATACCTTTTATAGGTGTTCCCATGTTTAATGAACAAATGTGGAATATAAAAAAATTTAGTAAACTAGGAGCATGTGCTTTTCTGAATAAAGAATCAAACTTAGAAGAGATTCAATCTTCTGTTTTCAACTTTTATAAGTCTCTTCAATCCTATGCTAATTCTATTGAAGAAATTAGATATGAAATAGTAAGGGAGTCCTCTCGTTCATTAAATAATATACTTATCGAGGTAGAGAGTTTTCTCAATGAAAGAAATTGAAATATATATTTTTGAAGATAAAACTAATTCTTTAGAAAATTGTTTATCAGGTGAACGTTTAAAACGTTTTGAAGAAGCAAGTCGTAAATCAACAAAGAGAAAATTGGTTGTTGGAAGTCATTTTGTTTATGGAATTCTAAAAATGAAGGGACTTTCTGAACAAATTTCTTCTCAGTCTTTTTTCACTTCCGTTCATAAATTTAGGAATCTTCCTTTTTTCATAAGCCTATCTCATTCGGGTAATTACTATGTTTTAGGTATAGCATCACTTTCTATTGGATTAGATGCAGAAATATATATAGATAGGAAGGAACAAACTTATGATAAATTTATCGGATCTAATAAACACTTAATGCTAGAAGATAGAAAGAAAATGTTTTATCAAAAATGGTTGAAGAGAGAGGCAATTATAAAATGTTCAAATAGTTGTGACTTAAATATGAGCTATACTAAGGTAAATGATCTAGTCATTGGTATATGCTCTGTAAACACTGAAAATATACTATATTACCAAGTCGATACTTTAAATGGAACTTTTACAGAAATTTCAACAAAACCTTTTATTTAATATCAAAGAATAAAGTAGTTTCTGAAAAAATATAAAGGGAAAGAAAATGTCTAAGAAACTATTTATTAATGAGAACTTACGCAAAGAAGTGGAATTGTCTATTGTTGACAATATTGTATCAATAATTTGTAAAGAGACTAATATTGCTGGAGCTTATATTGTTTTAAGTGCACTTGTTGGTCATGTTAATCTTGGTCAAGATTTTCAATGTGGGAAGAAGTTTAAAAGCAACGAATTATTAATGAGTATTTTATGTCTGAAAATTTTTAATAATATCTATGCGGAAAAGAATATAGTAGTAGAGGCGATATTTGTTAAATCAAATCAAATAGTAATGTATGGTACTCCTTTATTTTTATTTAGGTATATGTCATAGTAAAGTAAATATCTATACAGAAAAATAAAAAAGTATTGACATTAAGTCAAGAAATTAGACAGCAGAATAAGTAAATTTCCTTTATGCCTAAGCGGCTATAATTTTCTGTTTATTTTCAAATTCATAGGGTGTTAAATACTTTAATCCCTGAACTTGGTTGACGTGACTAGGTTCATTAACTATGAGTTTGTCTCTTGAAATATTATTTGACTGACTTTTAGCAGCTTTGAATTTCTTATTTACAACTGATTTTAATTCTTGCTCATGCATCAGCTTTTGGACAAGTTTCAATCCGCTTTTATTTCATTTTGAGTCCACGACTTGTGTATTTTGGACGTGCCATAATAAACCTTTCACGAATTCTCTTAACTTCGTGTCTAATTTATTATATACCTTCCAAGGAATATATGACTTTCCCAAAGTTTGACCAAAAACCAGAGTTTTAAGCAAATGTACAAAAATAGAAGTGCTGTTAAATGTGATTGTAGAGCGTTTTAAACTTTTAGAAAGCTATAAAAATCGCTAAATTTGAAACTTAAAATCCTGCGAAGGGTAACCTTCGTACCGGTTCGAAACCGGTCCTCGGCATCAGTGATAGCAAGAGTTTAGCGATTCTTGCTTTTTTTGTTGTCTTGCGAAACTGTAAACGTGACTATTTTTATTTTAGGTTTAATTGTATCGTTATCACCGATTAAAATGATATCGTTGGTACTATAATATGGGTAAAAAATATCTTTATTGGGATATGAAAAAACAATAACAAAACCTTTGGATAGTTCATAAAAGTTTTTGTATGCTAAGCATCTAATCCCGATTCTGAGAAATTTGAAGCTATATTTGGAAAAGGGGTAAGTTGGGAGATGATAGGGTCTCCGATTTGATCAGAAAGTGCAAATGGGTTCGAGTTTCGTTTGAAACTTAAAAAGATTGGATATATGGAACATTCTACATTTGATGAGAAGAAGTAAGCCTCAAAAAAACAGCGATTTCTTATGAAGTTGCCTTTTTTTTGTTCAAAAATTAGTCCTGAGTGTATAAAATATCAAATTATAATATATAAAAAAACCATCCTAATAAAATTGAAGTTACTGAAAATATAAGCTTCTTGTGTTTTCCAGCAACTTCCTTTAAATCTTCTTTTTTTTAGGGAGTATGAACAGTTAGATAATGTAATTTTCAAAAGTTGCAAATATTTTCAGAAATTGAAAATAGAATATAAAACCCTCTGGTCTATTGCGTAAGCGTTTGCAATCTTGTAAACTATGATTGAAAATAAAAATAACATTAAGGAGTTATTATGAAAGAATCATTTCAGAAAGCAACGCAAACATTTGCACGAGCGATTATTCAACCTGTGATGTTTATGGCAGTTTCGGGGTTAATTATCTCAATCGCTGCCATAATGAAAATGGAGTTTATGCCAGGTTTGTTTAAAACTATTGGAGATTTCTTCTTTGGTATTATTACGAGTGGAGTAATAGGCTCATTATCGATCATTTTCTGTGTGGGCATTGCAACTGCACTCGCTAAAAAGAAAACAGATGCCGCAATCACTGCGGTGAGTACATTCATGATATTTCTATTTGCGAATAATGCTTGGCTGACGCTTACAAATCGTTTGGCAAAAGAAGGCGAAATGGGGTTGTTTGGAACAGGACAAAATACAGTTCTAGGAATTCAAGTCAATGATATGGGAGTCTTTTTAGGCATTATTTTAGGTTGCCTTGTAGGATTTATGCTTAATCGTTTTGGTAATGTTAAGTTCCACAAATATTTAGCGCCTTATGAGGGAACGAAGTTTGCCTTTGTTTTGACTCTCTTTGTGACAATTTTTCTAGCTATTATTATTACTTATATTTGGCCTATGATAAATTCAGGAATTAATTTCTTGGTAGATGGAATGGCTAAATCTGGCCCCTTTGGGTTCTTTGGTTATGGTTTTCTTAATCGAATGCTGTTACCTGTGGGCATGCATCACCTCTTATGGATGCCAATGCTTTATACTCCCGTAGGTGGTACTGCAGAAATTGCTGGTCAAGCAGTGAGTGGCGCCTATAACATTTGGTTGGCACAACTTGGGGATATTGGTTCGGTGACGCAAATGAATCCCGCAATTGGATTCTTAACTAATTTTGGTCCATTGGCACTTCCACTAGCGATTTCCCTTGCCTTTATTAAAACTGCACGCCCTGAAAATAAAGCAAAGGTTAAAGCAATTGTTTTCCCAACAGTTATTGTTGCTGCTTTGGCTGGTGTAACTGAACCAATTGAATTTTTGTTCTTATTTACGGCTCCGGTACTTTGGGTAATTCATGCAGTCGTGTTTGGGCTAGGTTATTTCTTCTCTGATATTTTGGGATTGAAAGTAATGATTGGGAGTATTCCAGAAACAATACCTTCATTATTTGTTCCATTAAATTTAGGGCATCAATATTGGATTCTCCCAATTGCTTTGGGACTGGGGATTATTGAGTATTTTGCATTTAAAACAGTTATTCTTAAATTGAATTTACCAACCATTGGCCGTGAGGCAATGCTTGAAAATGATGACGAAAACACAATGGTGGCGAAAGAAAAAGAAGCTGGTTTAGCGATACTTGTTCAAGGCCTTGGTGGGGTTTCAAACATTGTAGAAGTTTATAATTGTTACACACGTTTGCGTTGTGATGTTAAAGATGCAAGTAAAGTTGATATTAATTTATTGAAAACCTTCCCTTCATCAGGTGTAGTTGATAAACAAAAACATATTCAAATTATCATTGGAATAGGAGTTGAGACGCTACGAGAAGATTTAGAGAATTATATTGAAAACTTGAAATCAGGGAAACTAAACTTGCCAAGTACACTGAAACAGGACCTAACAATACATTCAAATATCTCTCAACAGAAGAAAAGTAATCTAGAACTCTATTCTCCAGCGAAAGGCAATATTCTTCCAATGGAGCAAGTTCCGGATGAAGTGTTCTCAGGTAAAGCATTGGGAGATGGGTTTGCGGTTAAAAACCATAATGGAGAAGTATATTCACCTGTGGATGGTGTCATTACCAATATTTTCCCGACAAAGCATGCAATTGGAATCGAAACGAGAGAAGGACATCAAATTCTTATTCATATGGGAATTGATACTGTAGATTTGCAAGGAAAACCTTTTACAATAAAAGTACAAGAAGGACAATCAATAAAGCATGGTGATTTTCTTGCAAAAATGGATACTGAAGAAATAAAATCTGCAGGAAAGGAGGATATGGTTATTATTGTTGCTATGGAGAGTGAGCAAGGTCAGATTGTTAACGATCCAGAGACTTTAGGATTTACTTCCCCTATTTTCTCAGTTTAATATTCAAGGATACAACGGACAGGAGATTCGTGTATGAAAAAGAAAATTTTATTGGCAGGCGCAGCACTAGGCATTGCTTCTTTTGGAGTACAAAATGTTCATGGAGAAAGCAAGATACCAGAAAAGCCAGGGTATCACATTGATTTTCAGGATGACTTTGATGGACCCACCTTAGATAAAACAAAATGGACGGATTCTTATTTGTCACATTGGGCAGACAATAAAGAGGATGCTAAAGCGAATTATCGCATTGAGGATGGTGTTTTGAAAGAGTATATTGATATCAATCAAAAACCATGGGCACCTACTCTAGATAAAGATAATTATGGCTATGGTACGAACGGCGTGAAGTCAAGTGCCATTCAATCGTTCAATAAAAATTGGATACATAATTTTAGCGGCTCTCAGAAATTAATGTCACCTATTCCAGCCAGCGAGGAGATGCTTGGAGATGCACAAACTGGAGGTTATGCGACGACTTATGGCTATTTTGAAATTCGAGCCAAGCTCTCTAATGCAGGAGGAGGAGGCCACCAAGCATGGTGGTTGGTCGGAATGCAAAATGACACTAACGATTGGTTCAATTCAAAGCAGACGGGCGAGATTGATATTATCGAAACATTCTTTGATTATAGTGCAAATGTCCAACGTCCTGTAGGAACAAAAGGAATTACTGAAGAAAATCGCCAAAAAGGAATTTGGCAAGTTGCGACCTTTGGTTGGAATGATCCGTTTTTCTCAACTTCTTGGACAGACAGCACTACGGCGACACAAGGAGGTGCGGAAGCAGTTGTTCCTGGTGCAGTAGGGGTGGACAGTTTGATGAATGAATACCATACCTATGCAGTGGATTGGGAACCAGGCTCTTTAAAGTTTTATTTTGATGGACAGCTATTCAGAACAATAAATGAATCACCGGATTATCCAATGGGAATGATTCTTAATATTTATACTGATGCAGGCTCGGGCAAACATAATGACGTTTTTCCAAAAGAGTGGGCAGTGGATTATGTTCATGTATACAAAAAAGATTCAGGATATGATATTCCAAAGCAAGATTTGAAAAATAGACAAACGGGGGAATTCATTTCTTTAAATTCTGAGTCGGACAAAGTAGTTTTGAGCAATGAAAATGGTTTAAACGAAAAATGGCAACTCATTCCTAAAGGGAAATATTATGTTATTAAAAATGCTGAAACAGGGGAATTACTCCATAATGAAAACCAGACAGGTTATGTAGAGCACGGAAAAGTTCCAGAAACTTATTATAGTGAGCAATGGAAAAAAATTTCTATTGATGGGTATGTGCGTCTCGTTAATCGATGGAAACCCACACAAGTCATTAATACTGAGCACAATTTAGGCTATTTAGAAGTCAGTGATTTACAAGAAACGGCTTGGTCTAGTCAATGGTTAATAGAATAATTTGAAAAAGCCCCATCTTTACACTTAAAGTAAAGAGGGGCTTTTATTAATCTTTTGCATATTGATGAATAAGCCATTCTATTAAATTTAAACAGTTGCCGTAGAAATAATTTAATTCTTGATTTTCAGGCTCAATTTTATTTGATCCTGTTTCCACAATGAAGGAAAGGTCTGCTTGTCTTGTGAAACTGCTATTTTTGGAGGCTGTGAAAACAACGACTTTTCCACCTGAAGACTTACATTCTTGAATTTTAATCAAGCCACGCTTATTTTCACCAGACTGTGAAAAAATAAAAAGAGTATAGGGCCTACCATTTGAGACTAAACTGATTTCTACTCCTTCTAAATCGATGGCGTAAACTTTTTTTAGAAGCAATTTACGATAAGTGTAACTTACTAAAAATTGGCAGAAGCCTTCACCATAGAGATAGATTTTTTTGTCCGTAAAAGCTGTGCTAAAAATAGAAGCTATTTCATCTGAAGACTCTTGACAAAATGCATAGGGAAGAGCTTCAATTTTTTCCAGATTTTGAACTGAGAATTCTTTAGACAAGAAAAAAATCATTTCCTTATAATTATTAAACCCTCCTCTTTTGGCCAAACGACTAATTGAAGAAGGAGAAAAGAAATTTTTTTGAGCGATATCTCTGATGTCTAAACTTTCCTTTTTCTGGATTGCTGTGATAATGCTCTCAATGAGTTTCTCATCTTCTGGACGAAATGAGTTATTTGGTAGGAGACGATCAAGATGATATATTTTTGTCATAACTTTTCCTTTATTTTTTGAAAATATTTTCAGTTATTGAAAGCATATGCAAAGTGCTATAAATCTATTGCGAACGCTTACTTAGATATAGTATACTGCATTTGTAAGAAAAAACAAAACGAGAGAAAGAGGAAAATATTTGAAAAAAATAATTATCAATGCGGATGATTTTGGATACTCCTCAGGAGTCAATCAAGGAATAATCAAAGCGTTTCGTGAGGGTGTTTTATCCTCTACGACTTTAATGGCGAATATGCCAGGCTGTGATGAAGCGATTAAACTCGCTAAAGATTATCCGGGATTAGGTGTTGGAGCACACTTAGTATTGACCTGTGGCGCACCGATGACCCAAGGGACAACACTCAAAGGAGAAGATGGAAAATTTCATTTGTTACAAGAATATCATCAAAAGCGCAATGAAATCAATGATGAAGAAATTTTTAAAGAGTGGTGTACACAAATTGACTATTTATTGAATCAAGGCGTACCTTTGACTCATTTGGATAGTCATCATCATGTGCACACATTTGAAGGTAACGAGTCAATTGTCAAACGTATTTCTGAAAAATACAAGCTCACATTTCGGAATGCATTTGGTTTAGAGGAGCGAGTTGACCTGAATTATCAAAAAGATATCCGAGGTTTTGCGGATTTAATGAATTATTCAGCTATTCGCAATATGGACATTCCATATTTGAAAGCTCAAAACCAATGCTTAGAAGAAATTCAAAGGGTACTAGAAGGAGTGACAGAAGATATAACGGAGCTTATGGTTCATCCCGCATTCGTGGATGAAGCTCTATATTTCGGCTCATCCTTTAATGTTCAAAGAATAAGAGAAGTCGAACTTTTGACTGCACCTCAAGTCAAGTCACTTATTGAAGCTAAAAATCTTGAAATTATCCATTATGGAAATTTATAAAATAAGGAGAAAATAGAATAATGGGAAACAAATTTGTAATGGTTGGGGGAGGATCTACTCAATCTCCTGGAATACTCGAAGTACTACGTCAACGTTCTTCAGAATTAAATCTCACAGATTTAGTACTCTATGATATTGATGAAAAACGAGCACAACTCTTAGGACAATACACAGAAATGTACTATAAGGAAACAGGCTCGAAAGTTAATGTCTCCTATACTACAGATATAGATGAGGCATTAACAGGAGCAGATTTTCTATTTATGCAAATTCGTCCAGGTTTAAATTATCAGAGATCTATTGATGAAAAAATCTGTATTCAAAATGGAGTTATTGGACAAGAAACATGTGGTTTAGGAGGATTTTCTTTTGCCATGCGTGTAATTCCTGCAGTATTAGAAATCATAAAAAAAGTGAAAGAACTTTGTCCGGATGCTTGGATTTTGAACTATACTAATCCAGAAGCTATTCTTTCTGAAGCAATTTATCAAGAATTTCCAGAAGCAAAAGTGCTTTGTATCTGTGACATGCCTATCTCTATTGAAGGGGCGATTGCAAAATACTTTGGTAAAGAGCATCGTGATTTAACTTTTAAATACTTTGGTTTGAATCATTTTGGCTGGTGGACAAACATCATTGATGAAAATGGTGTAGATTTATTGCCACAATTGAGAGAAGATGTACTTTCAGGAAAAATTGATACATTTCTCATGTCAAATGAAGAAACTGTGGGGGATGAATATTGGGTTGAAACTTATAAGCAAATGATCAGTTTGTTTAACCGCTTCCCAGAATATTTCCCGAATTGTTACCTTCAGTATTATTTGACACCTGATGAAGCGATGGAACATCTCGATGCGAACTTCACTCGTGGTGATTATGTCATGCAGGGAAGAGAAAAACGGATTTATGAAGAATGTGAACGTGTAATTGCGGCAGGAAGTGCAAAAGATTCAGAACTTCATGCAGGTGTACATGGAAACTATATCGTAGATATTGCTTATGCGATTATTCATAACACGAGGGAGCGTTTTGTTGTAAATCAAAAAAATCATGGTGCAATTTCAAATTTTGATCCAGAAGCTGTGGTAGAAGTACCTGCCTATGTTGGAAGTAGCGGAGCAGAACCGATTAATATTGGGAAAATTCCGGCTTTCCAAAAAGGACTGATGGAAATGCAAAAAGCATATGAGCAAAAGACAGTAGAAGCAGCATTGACTCATTCTTATCAAGCAGCGCTTGAAGCAACAATGCTCAATAAAACGATTCCTGACTATACTACGGGTAAAAAAGTTTTAGATGAACTTTATGAAGCGAATAAAGAGTATTGGGGTGAGTGGAAATAATTATATTATCAAATATTTCCGTTCAATTATAGTAAGAAGATCTATATATAAAAACAGTAATTTTAGAGATGAAGTTGCTGTTTTTGTTTTTAAATGGCAAATAAATTATTTTTGTTAAATATCAGAGAATCGTTATTTATTACTCTAAGATGAAAAGATAAGTGCCTATATTCTATTTTTTTTGATAAAATGTCAATTTATATTCTGGAACTTAAAAAATGTCCATATTTTCGATTATGTTTTAGAAATTTAAAAAATAATTTGATAATTGTATTTAGCTTAAGCTATGATATTCTACTATATAGGAGTAAGGCATATCACAAAAGGAGGGAATAAAATAAATTACGGTAAGTTGGAAGTTATTCTAGAGGGGAGAAAAAAATATTAGGATGGAGCATAATTTAGATATGGAGCAGCTGGAAGAAATTTTTCATTCTGTCCAACATATTGTGTGGAAGAACAGTCGTTTGATTCCGATAAATTTTTGGACGTTTGATGACTATCAGCAGGAAGGGCGTTTGGTATTATACGATTTGCTGGGAGATGGTGTGACGCAAAGGAACTTATTTTGCCATTTTAAGGTGCGCTATAAGCAGAGACTTATTGATATTAAAAGAAGGGAGCGGGCTTTTAAAAGGGGTTTTGATTGCGGGACTGGCGTAGATATATACGAATATTCTGATGCTCTAAAGGGGAAAGCAGCCAGTCCAGAACATATCCTGATTTCTGGAAGTTTACTTGAAGAAGTTTTTGAAAACTTAAATTTACGCTACCGACGGCTCCTCAAAAGTTACCTCGCCGGCGATGAATTGCACCGTATGGAAAAGTATCGTTTGAAGGAAAAAATAACGAATATATTATATGATCAGCAGTGAGTTTATTGATAATGCTTGGAGAGAAAGTTTTACCCAAATTGTGATATAATTACTTTATTACTAAATAAAAATTTATAGGAGATTTCCAGAAAATGGCAAAATTGACTGTTAAAGATGTAGATCTTAAAGGTAAAAAAGTTCTTATTCGTGTGGACTTCAATGTCCCACTTAAAGATGGTGTAATTACTAATGATAACCGTATTACTGCAGCTCTTCCAACAATCAAGTATGTACTTGAACAAGGCGGACGCGCAATTCTCTTTTCTCACCTTGGTCGTGTTAAAGAAGAAGCAGACAAAGCTGGTAAATCTCTTGCTCCAGTAGCAGCAGCTTTGGGTGAAAAATTGGGCAAAGAAGTTGTCTTCCCAGGTACTACACGTGGTGCTGAATTGGAAGCTGCTATTGCTGAATTAAAAGATGGCGATATCTTGCTTGTTGAAAACACTCGTTTTGAAGATGTTGATGGTAAAAAAGAATCTAAAAATGATCCTGAACTTGGTAAATACTGGGCTTCACTCGGAGACGGTATCTTCGTAAATGATGCATTTGGTACTGCTCACCGTGCACACGCTTCAAACGTAGGTATTTCTGCTAACGTGGATAAAGCAGTAGCTGGTTTCTTGCTTGAAAACGAAATTGCTTACATCCAAGAAGCTGTTGAAAACCCAGTTCGTCCATTCGTAGCGATTCTTGGTGGTTCAAAAGTTTCAGATAAAATCGGTGTTATTGAAAACTTGCTTGGTAAAGCAGACAAAGTTATCATCGGTGGTGGTATGGCCTACACATTCTTCAAAGCACAAGGTATCGAAATCGGTGACTCTTTAGTTGAAGAAGATAAACTTGACTTGGCAAAAGAATTGCTTGAAAAAGCAGACGGTAAACTTATCTTGCCAGTAGACTCAAAAGAAGCAAATGCTTTTGCTGGCTACACTGAAGTAAAAGATACTGAAGGTGAAGCAGTTGATGCAGGTTTCCTTGGTCTTGATGCAGGTCCTAAATCAGTGGAACGTTTTGCTAAAGAACTTGAAGGCGCTAAAACAGTTGTTTGGAACGGTCCTATGGGTGTCTTTGAAAACCCTGATTTCCAAGCAGGTACTATTGGTGTTATGGATGCTATCATTGCTCAACCAGGTGTGAAATCAATCATCGGTGGTGGTGACTCAGCAGCTGCAGCAATCAACCTTGGCCGTGCAGATAAATTCTCATGGATCTCTACAGGTGGTGGTGCTTCTATGGAACTTCTCGAAGGTAAAGTTCTTCCAGGACTTGATGCTCTTACAGAAAAATAATGCAATAAAAAACAGACCATGGTCTGTTTTTTTGATACAATAATGTTATGAAGAAAATCACAGTAAAAAAGCAGGCCGCACTTAAGCTTCGCCGCGCTTTCCCCTTAATTGTTGCCGAAGATTTAAAGTCTACTCCACAGGAAGATGGGTTTATTGACTTTGTTGATGAAAAAGAAAATTTTTTAGGAAGAGGCTATTTATCGAAGCAAAATAAAGGTGCCGGTTGGCTTTTAAGTCAAATTCCAGAGGCTATAAACCAGAGCTTCTATGAAGAGAAGTTTGAAGAAGCTAAGCGCGCACGACTTTCTTTTTTCCAAGATGATCTCACCACAGCCTTCCGGATTTTTAATGGTGAAGGAGATGGATTAGGAGGGGTGACTGTTGATTATTATGCTGAGTATGCTGTTTTTAGCTGGTACAATCCTTTTATCTATACGCAAAGTACAGATATTATAGCTGCTTTTCAATCTGTTTATCCTGAAATCAAAGGAATTTATGAAAAAATTCGTTTTGAGGGATTAAGTTTTGAAACGCGACATATAGGGGGAAAAATTGCTCCAGAACCATTGGCTGTTATGGAAAATGGAGTGACCTATGCAACATATATGAATGAAGGGTTGATGACAGGGATTTTCTTAGATCAGAAAGAAGTTCGTGGTACTTTAGCGAGTGGTTTAGTGGTCGGTAAGACTCTTTTAAATATGTTTAGTTATACAGGCGCTTTTTCGGTTGCAGCAGCGTTTGGAGGAGCAAGCCAGACAACCTCAGTGGATTTGGCCAAACGTTCTTTAGATAAAACGCGAGAACAATTTACAATGAATGGTATTGATCCTGAGAGTCAGCGCATCTATGTTATGGATGTTTTTGGTTATTTTAATTATGCCAAGAAAAAAGAGTTGAGTTACGATGTCATTGTTTTAGATCCACCAAGCTTTGCCCGTAACAAGAAGAAGACTTTTTCGGTCGCGAAAAATTATGGGGAACTCGTTCAAGAATCAATCGATATTTTAAATAAAGAAGGACTTTTGATTGCCTCCACAAATGCTGCTAATGTCAGCCGTGAGAAATTCCGTAAAATGGTGGAACAGGCCCTTAAAAATAAAAATGTTAAATTTGAGATTTTTCAGGAAGAGCATTTGCCGGCCGACTTCAAGGTGGCTTCCTCTTTCCCAGAAGGTGATTATTTGAAAGTCTTATTTATTCAAATAACAAAATAAGAAAAAACTGTTGGAAAGTTGCTCCAACAGTTTTTTAATAGGTCATAAATTACTGAAATGTAAGAGTGAATGTACAATTCCTCCTTTATAATAAAAAGGTATCAGTTTTTCTAAAAAAAGCCGACTTAATAGAAGCAGCTCTCTTGCCTCTTAAATCTCTTTAGCTAGGCTGGTTTCTTCTAGAAAATCTGTTTTACGAATAAAGGAGAACAGCGTATGAAAAAAAATTTTTTCTAGCTATGATTTAAAAATCATAGGTATAATATTTATGGTTATTGACCATGTGAACACTTATCTTGGGAGCTACTTGGGCTTACCTACTTGGATAGGATTTTTAGGGAGATTTGTCGCGCCCCTATTTGTCTTTATGATGGTCGAAGGCTTTCATTATACAAGAAGTCGAAAAAAATATTTTTTAAGGCTTTTAGGTAGTGGTCTATTGATGTATGCCATCAATATTAGCTTCAACTTGCTGACAAGGAGCAGTTTTGAGGATCCATATGGGAAATTTGATATATTTTTACTTCTTGCTGGTCATAATATTTTTATGACTCTGGCACTCTTATTTGCTTTCATCTGGGCAATTGATATTATGCGTAAAAATCAAGGGACGAAGCTTAAGTATTTTTCTTACAGCTTAGTCATTGTATTACTTTTGCCCTTT
This sequence comes from Lactococcus garvieae subsp. garvieae, assembly GCF_029024465.1. Taxonomy (NCBI): domain Bacteria; kingdom Bacillati; phylum Bacillota; class Bacilli; order Lactobacillales; family Streptococcaceae; genus Lactococcus; species Lactococcus garvieae. Next base: position 1,835,805 of record NZ_CP118950.1, on the reverse strand, counting down.
ATCTTGTTGAGTGAGGGTGGCCCATATGAGCTTGTATTGGTCCTCATTTTCTATTTTTTCCGAGGAAGATGGGCAAAAATTTCAGCGGGAATTATTACTTTTAGTCTTCTTTTGCTCACCTGGAGTTTGGTGGGCTATTTTACAGGCAGTGCAGTAGGTACGCTTTATCAGGTGCTCAGTTTTTCAAATGAATTTATGATTATTACTGTTTTACCTTTTATTTACCTCTACAATGGGCAACGCGGCGGCAGCGGAGCCCAGTGGCAAAGAGATCTATTCTATTATTTTTATCCCGCGCATTTGCTTATTCTTTACATCTTACGCTATGCCTTGGTTGGTGTAGTATAACAAAAACACACGGTCATTCATTCACCGTGTGTTTTTATATTGGCAAAAAGTTATATAATAAAATCAAAAAAGCTATACAATAAAATCAAGAAAACAAAACCGATGAGTCCCATAACCCATATTTTATTGTGTGATAAGAGAGCTATATATTCACGTATAAGCGCTGTGGGCAAGAAATAAAGTGCAGTGGGTGCACCAACCCCTTCAGCCTTGAGATGCACTCTACGGGCATATAAACGTGCACGGAGCACATGGTAGTTATTGGTTGAAAAGATAATACTTGGCTTTGGATGTTCAGCCTCACATCTTGTGAGCCAATCTTCTTCGATAAGCTGTTTTGAAAAGAGCATGTTTTCATAAGTTGTGGTTGATTGATCTTCTAGAATAATCATGTCTTCAGGAATATGCTGGGAGAGGAGGTATTTACGCATAGCATAAGCTTCAGAAACAGGCTCATCAGCACCTTGACCACCACTCACGACAAATTTCGCATTCGGATTTTTATAGAAATATTCAATTCCTTTGTCCAAACGGCTTTTTAGAAGAGGAGGAACATCCTCACTAGAAATACCAGATCCCAATACAATAATATAGTCAATATGTTTTTTGAGCGGCAGCATTTGGTACATCCAAGAATAAAAGAGATAGGCAATAAAAATAAAAGACAGTATTAGATCAAGTAAGAGGATAAATAACAAAATGATATTCAGAAAGAGTGGGAGCTTGAATACGCCTGTAATTAAGAAGACAAAAAGTGGAAAACTGATGATTAAGTTTAGGCCCATGGCAGCGGAGAGCTTTGCAGTTAAGCTTTTTCCTTCTTTAGTACGCATCGTTTGAGAATTTAAAATGAGATAGATGCATACAGCTAAAAAGATGAGAGGGATAAGCAAATAAAAAATTGCTAAAGCAAGCATTGAACCATGAGAGGAGGTCTTATCAAGGAAGACGAGTCCAAGAATTAAAAGGGTGAAAAATGAGAGTATCAAACCTGCAGCAAAAAGCAAGCCGCCAAAGATACTGCGGTCTTTAAATTTGATCAGCAAATAGCCTATCCCAGAAACAGTGAGAAAAAAGAGTAGATAAAGCATAAAGTCCTCCAATAGTTAAAATCAGTATATCATGTTTGCGTCTCGGTAAACCAGTATTTTGTATTACTGAGGAGGCAGTTGTTTGAAATAAGAAACATAAAAAACACCGGTAAATAACCGGTGTTTTTGCGATGCGGAAGGCGGGACTTGAACCCGCACAGCCAAGATAGGCCACAGGATCCTTAATCCTGCGCGTCTGCCAATTCCGCCACTTCCGCGAATTGGTACTTTAATATAATACCATTTCACGAGACAGAATGCAAGAATGAACTTGATTTTTAGATGTTTTTATAAAGTATGTTCAGTATTTCATATAAGAGGCCATTTCTGCAGCATGGGTACCTGCTACATGACCTGTCACAAAAGCACAAGTAATATTATAGCCTCCAGTATAACCGTTAATATCAAGCAATTCCCCTGTCATATATAGGCCAGGCGTTAATTTACTTTCCATTGTCTTTGGATTAATTTCTTTAAGCTGAACGCCTCCACCAGTAACGAAAGATTTCTCAATCGGAAAAGTTTTATCGATTTGGATTGGAAATGCTTTAAGGATATGAGAAAATTTCTCTAATTGTTTTTCGGTCAATTGTTTTGCAGGCATATCCGCATCGATTTGGACTTTATCCAGTAAGAAAAGTAAGTAACGTTCCTGCGTGAGCGCTGCAAAAGCATTTTTAACAGCCTTTCCATTGTCACGTGCAGTATTTTTCAAATCATTTAAGAGCTGTGCCGCAGATATGTCGGGGAAACTGTCCAGCTGTACAGTAACGCTTTCTGCGCCTTTAGCCAGCTCTTGGTTGATAAAGCTAGAACAGCGAAGTGCTGCAGGACCACTGAGGCCAAAGTGCGTAAAGAGCATATCCATTTGGTGTTCAATGATGATTTTTCCTTTAGCATTAAGTACACTTAAGCGGATATCTCGAAGAGAAATACCTTGTAAAGTTTTCTCATTAATAAATGTTTCAGAAGAAATTAAGGGGGACTCTGTCGGATAAAGGGTTGTAATGGTATGTCCAGCACTTCGTGTTAGTTTATAACCGTCACCAGTAGAACCTGTCGATGGATAGGCGCGGCCGCCAGTAGATAAGACAACACAAGAGGCTGTGAAGCTCTCTGTTTCTGTTTCAAGTCCAGTAATAGCGCCATGTTCTATATTGAGTTCAGTTACGGCAGAGTTTGGGAAATAGTCCACCTGAAGTTCTTCTATTTTACTGAAAAGTCCCTCAATAATGGTTCGAGATTTATCGGTTACTGGGAACATCCGCCCATGGTCTTCCTCCTTGAGCGGAATGCCATTTTTTTCAAAGAAGTCAATAATATCTAAGTTCGAAAATTGAGCAAAAGCACTGTGCAAGAAGCGCCCATTTCCAGGGACATGAGTGATAATGTCGTCTACCGAATGGCTGTTGGTAACGTTACAGCGTCCGCCCCCCGTCATCAACAGTTTTTTTCCTACCTTTTTGTTCTTATCAATTAAAGCTGTCTGGGCACCATTTTCTGCAGTAGCTATAGCAGCCATCATACCCGAAGGTCCAGCCCCAACAACGATTACATCATATTTTTTCATAACTTCATTATAGCATAGTTTCAGGTGCTGATTTCTTGCGCTCGCTTAGGAAATATATAAAAAGAACCCTTATGTAAGAGTTCTTAAGCTTAGCCTTTAAATCAAACTGTGTTTCACTAAAAAGTCATGTGCCACGGCAGCGGGATCTTTTTGCTCAACATTGACGGCGTAATTCATGTCAATCATTTCCTGATTGGTAATTTTTCCTGAAAGTCGGTTTAAAATTTGCTCCAATTGGGGATACTTCTTAAGGAGGTCTTTATTCATCAAAGGAGCTGCTTGATAAGGTGGGAAAAGATTTTTATCATCATTCAGTACAGTAAGTTCATACTGTTTGATTTGACTGTCTGTGGAGTAAACTTGGGCTAAATCAATGCTATCACTGTTCAAGGCATTATAGATCAAACTTGTTTGCATTGTCTTCACGTCAAAATTTAGCCCATATAAACTTTGAATACCAATATAGCCATCTTGGCGGTGTGCGAATTCTAAGTCAAAGCCAGCTTTAACTGAAGGCAGCCCCTGGAGATCAGAAATATTTTTAAGGTGATGTTTCTGGGCGTAGCTATTTTTCACAGCTAAAGCATATGTATCCTGAAACTCCATAGGTGTAAGATAGGCAAAGTTATCAAGCTTAGCTATGCCTGCGCGTGCTTCTTCGTAAACTTTTTTTGGATCGGTGGAGGTTGTGGTTTTTTTCAAGAATGTCGTTAAGACTGTTCCAGAAAATTCAGGATAGATATCAATTTTATTGGATTTTAAAGCATTGTAAAGGAAGGTGGTGTCTCCAAAGTTGGACTTGAGAGTGACTTCGATGTCACTGTTCTTTTCAATGACTTCCTTGTACATATTTATCAAAAGTGTCGGCTCAGCTCCGAGCTTTCCAGCAACGGTAATCTGTGGATGAGCATTGGATTGAGGGTGATAATATGAACCCAATAAGAGTAAAAGACCAGCAAAGAAGCTAATCAGAATGGTACGAATTTTTGCTTTTTCCAAGAAGCGGAGTAAGGTTGAGAAAATAACGGCCAATAAGGCAGAAGAAATCGCTCCAATCAGGATAAGGTTAACATCATTGGAGTTAATGCCTAAGAGAATGAAATTTCCGAGCCCACCTGCTCCAATAAGTGCAGCTAAAGTTGCTGTCCCAATAATCATGACAGCACTTGTACGAATACCAGCCATAATAAAGGGCAAAGCAAGTATCAGCTCAAACTTCATCAAGCGCTCTCGCCGATTCATTCCAAAAGCAGTTGCTGCTTCAATTAAGGACGGATCAATTTGTTGAAGTCCGGTGTAGGTATTTTGAATAATAGGAAAAAGGGCATAGACAACTAATGCGACAATAGCTGGCAACGAACCGATCCCAATGAAAGGAATCAATAATCCAAGCAAGGCCAAACTTGGAATCGTTTGGAAAATTCCAGTAAGTTGCAGGACAGGCTCAGCAATTTTGGGATAACGTCTTAAAAGTAAGGCAAGAGGAAGTGCGATTAGAATAGCGATAAAAAGAGAAACCAAGGAAATTTGGATATGCTCTAGAAGAGCGGTCCAAAACTGGTGCTCTTGCTGTTGAAAGGTAGCAATCAAATTATTCATGGGCATCGTCCTCCAGACTATTTAAGATTTCTGTCAAAGGCGTTTCTTCCGAAAAAGTATGTGTCGCAAGAGCTTGTTCAAGATTTTTTAACTTATATTGAGACAAATCTTGCTGATAGTCCGTGAAGAAGTCGGCCACAAAAGTATTTGCTGGGGCATTTAAAATTTCTTGGGGACGGCCCACCTGCTGCAGTTCCCCATCTTTGAGAATCGCGATACGGTCAGCCATCGCCATTCCTTCAGACATATCGTGGGTAACAAAAACTGTTGTGATTTTCAAGGTTTTCTGCAAATCTTTGACCAGTTCCTGTAGCTGTTTACGAGAGATAGGATCCAGAGCGGAGAAGGGTTCGTCCATTAAAATAATCTTTGGCTTGCAGGCAATAGCACGCAAAATACCAATCCGCTGTGCTTCACCCCCAGAAAGTTCGTGAGGATAGCGGTTAAGGTACTTTTCAGCATCTAGACCAACTAAAGGAAGGAGTTCGAGTACACGTGCACGGGTTTCTTTTTTACTCCAACCTTTCATCGTCGGGATGAGACCAATATTTTCTAAAACGGTCATGTTAGGAAAGAGCGCAATTTGCTGGAGAACATATCCTATTTGAAGACGCAAGTCTCTTAAATTAATCGTTTGAATATCTTGATCATCAATGAGAACCTGCCCTTCATTGGGTTCGATGAGCCGGTTAATCATCTTGAGTAATGTTGTTTTTCCGCCACCAGAAGATCCTGCGAGTACAAAAAACTCATGACTTTCAATGGAGAAGTTGATATCTGAAAGTACGGCTTTGTCTCCGTATTTTTTAGTGACATTTTTAAATGTAATAGTCATAGTGTCATTTTAACATTTTATCTTTCAGTTCTTTCAGGAAATGAATTGCTATTTTTGCCGATAGAAAGGTATACAAAAAGCCCTCAAAGAGGACTTTCTTATTTAAAACCATTTTCTAAAGTTTCAATAACCGTCAAAATTTGATCATCTGAAACGAGTTTTTCAGCTCCATTCACGATTGACTCATAAGCTGTATCATAAACACGGCCATAATCGCCTAAAATCGTAGGAATTGACTTGTCAATACGATCTCCATTTTGATTGTAGTATGTCAATTGAGCAAAATCTTGTGGTGTATCGGCACTAAACCCTTCACTTCCTGGGAAGATTCCCACCTTCAAATCATTTTCCTGTTGGTCAACGTTTTCTTTAATTAAAGTTCCTCTAGAACCATAAAGCACCCATTTGGGACGTTTGAGCGCAGCCAGTTCAGTGGCTTGAACGGTTGCACGGAAATCGGTGTAAAGCAAGTTTACAGAGAAGTAATCATCTACAGCGTTTGAATCACGTGTCGAACGTATATCGTACTGTACATCTTTTGGTTGACCGAAGAGTGAAACCATTTGGTCAACCATGTGTACACCGTGGCCATACCAGGCACCATCAAAGTTTTTTCCAGCAGATGCGTCTGCTGGACGATAGTGATCCATAGTGACAGTAATATCAAGCAAATCTCCTAGGTAACCCGCCTCCAAAACTTTTTTGACCGTCAAAAAATCACTGTCAAAACGACGATTTTGGAAAGGCATAAAGAAGAGGTTCTTTTCTTGAGCGATACCCACCAATTCTTTGGCTTGTTCTAAAGTTTCTACTAAAGGTTTGTCACAGATAACGTTTTTTCCACCCAGTAAAAGCTTTTTGCTGGTTTCGTAATGTGCAGCACCTGGCGTGACTACGATGACTAAATCAATCGAATCGTCTTGAATAATATCATTGATGTCTGTTGAAAAAACAGTTCCTTCAGCCTCAAGTATGGCTTGTTCAGGACGTTTACCGAGGCTACGATTGACAATGCGTGCAATGTTGAAGTGCTCACGAATTTTAACATAAGGAATATGATAGCGATTGGTGGACTTCCCAAAACCAACATAAGCAATGTTTAACTTTTTCATGCTTTCTTCTCTTTTTTCTTTTTCGCTTGGTGTTGTTTTTTTAATTCCTCGATTTTTGACAACTTATCTGTCTTTTTATTTGAATTTTTTTCGTGGAATTTTTGGACAGAGGCTTGCCCTTTATAGTCTAATTGATACTTTCCCATGGTTCTCTTTCTCTCTATTTTACAAGGCGACGTTCGAAAGCATCCGAGGAGATACCTTCACTTAAAATTTTCTTCGCCCATTCTTTTGCTGAAAATAATGAATGATCACGATAATTTCCACATTCTTTTTCGGCAACCCCTGGGACATTATCCCAAGTGAAACTGTCTCCTGCAAGCTCTTCCAAAGATGAAGTGATTACTTTGGCAATCTCCTCAGCAGTTGGTTCGCCCCACATAATCATATGGAAGCCAGTACGACATCCAAAAGGAGAAAAGTCAATCATGCCATCAATACGGTCACGTATCAAACTTGCCATTGAGTGTTCGATAGTATGTAGTCCACTTGTCGGGATTTCACCGTGATTAGGTTGCACAAAACGGACATCAAAGTTGGTGATGATATCACCTTTAGGACCAGTTTCTGTCCCAATTAGACGCACGTAAGGTGCTAAAACTTTTGTGTGATCGAGCTGGAATGATTCTACTTCAGCCATATTTTCTACCTCCACTATTCTTAGTATTCTTCTATTTTACCATTTTTTGAACCAAAATTTTTTTGTCTGACCTCGTAAAGTGATAGAATGAAGCTAGAAAGTAAAGAAAAGGAGAAATTATGTCACTTACAGAAACTTACACTCTCGCAAATGGTATGACAATTCCAAAAGTGGGTTTTGGAACATGGCAATCTAAAGATGGCGAAGAAGCATATCAAGCTGTAAAAACCGCCTTAGAAGTGGGATACCGTCATATTGATACAGCAGCTGTGTATGGCAATGAAGAGTCAGTGGGCCGCGCGATTAAAGACAGTGGAATTGCACGCGAAGATTTGTTTATTACGACAAAACTTTGGGCCGTTGGCACAACAGAAGATGCACGAGCAGCACTTAACGAAAGCTTGGAAAAATTAGGTTTAGACTATGTGGACCTTTATCTTATTCACTGGCCAAATCCAAAAGCGTTTCGTCCAAACTTTGCAGAGCGCAATGCCGCCGTTTGGAAAGCCATGGAAGAAGGCGTACACGACAAAAAAGTGCGTGCTATTGGGGTATCGAACTTCCATCCACGTCACTTGGAACCATTATTGGAAGTCGCCGAAATTAAACCTGTGGTCAATCAAATTATGGTTAACCCTTCGGATCAGCAAGAAGAGGTTGTTGCCTTCAATAAAGCACACGATATTTTGACAGAAGCTTACAGCCCTCTTGGTACAGGTAAAATCTTTGCGGTTACAGAATTGACGGATATTGCAGCTAAATATGGTAAAACAGTTGCCCAAGTCGTTTTACGTTGGAGTTTACACAAAGGCTACCTTCCTTTACCTAAATCTGTAACGGCAAGCCGTATTAAAGAAAATGCGGATATCTTTGATTTTGATTTGACTGAAGAAGATATCGCCTTTATTGACAGCCTTCATGGGAAAGCAGGTCTAGCACGCAATCCAGACGAAGTTGACCACTAAAATAAGTTTAAAGACATTCAAATTGTAAGATTTGAGTGTCTTTTTTTATAATTGACAGAATATAGACAGGAAGAATAATAAACCGTTAAAAAAGTGTTTTATTTCACAAAAATAATTGCCAAAAGAGAATGAAAGTGCTATCATTTAATTGATAAAGAATTCACAAAGGAGAAACAAAATGAAAATTGGTGTAATTAAAGACCCAAAACAAGGTGAAGCGCGTGTGGGGATGACTCCAGAAAACGTGAAAATACTCGTTGAAGCAGGTAATGAAGTCCTTGTCGATAGCAATGCTGGTGCAGGTTGTGGTTTTACAAATGACCTTTACGAAGCAGCTGGAGGGCAAATTGTTGATACAGAAACTGCTTGGGAAGCGGAGTTGATTGTTAAAGTCAAAGAACCAATGGAATCTGAATATAAATATTTCAAACCAGGACAAATTATTTGGGGATTCTTGCATTTGGCAGCAAATAAAGCTTGTGTTGAAAAAATGATGGAAGTCGGTGTAACAGCTATTTCTGGTGAAAACATCTCAATCAATGGTGTGCTGGAGTTACTTAAACCAATGTCAGCTATTGCAGGGCGTCGTGCAGTTAATATTGGGCAATATTATCTTGAAAAACAACATGAAGGGGAAGGAATTCTTCTCCCTGGTATTGAAGGTATCGAGGCGGGTACTGTAGTTATCTTTGGTGGTGGTAATGCCGCAGAAAATGCCGCAGATATGGCTGTTGCTTTAGGATGTAAGGTTATTATCATTGAACTTGGCGATGCGCGTATCGCTCAACTTAAAGAACGTTATGCAGGCAAAACAGTTGAAATCGTTAAATCAACAACTGAAGCTCTTGAAGAAAATATTAAACTTGCGGATGTCTTTATCTCAACAATCTTAATCCCTGGCGCTAAACCACCAAAATTAGTTAAAGAATATATGGTTGAATCTATGAAACCAGGTTCTGTTATCGTGGATATTGCGATTGACCAAGGGGGAACTGTTGAAACAATCGATCATGCAACAAACCATGCGGATCCCGTCTTCATCAAACATGACATTATTCATTATGCTGTGCCAAATATGCCAGGTGCAACACCACGTACAGCGACAATTGCTTTGGCTCAAGGCAATATCTCTTTCCTCAAGGACATTTCAGTCAAAGGCTTAGATGAGGCATTGAAATCAAAAGAGCTTTTATCTGGTTTGAGTGTTTATAAAGGAAAAGTCGTTTCTAAAGCACTTGCTGATTCAATCGATGTCACTTATACGGAACTTTAAAAAGAAATCTAAGGAAAAAGAATTATGCCAAATTTAGCAAATCTGCCAATTACAATTAAAGATATTAAAAAAGCTCAAAACACTGTTAAACAATATGCACGTGAAACACCATTGATTCAGTCAATGTTCTTGACTGCTAAAACAGGTGGCGAAGTTTACTTGAAACTTGAAAATATGCAATTAACAGGCTCATTCAAGTTCCGAGGTGCTTTCAATAAGATTGCTCAATTGTCTCAAGAAGAAAAGGAGCGTGGAGTTATTGCTTGTTCAGCAGGTAACCACGCCCAAGGTGTTGCTCTAACATCAAAACTTTTGGGAATCAAGAGTATTATTGTTATGCCAAAAGGTGCGCCTCAAGCTAAAGTTGATGCTACACGTGGCTATGGTGCAGAAGTAATGCTTGAAGGCGAACAGTTTGATGATTCAAAGGCCTTCTGTGAAGCTTATGCTAAAGAAAATAATATTACGTATATCCCCCCATATGATGATGAAGAGGTAATGGCTGGACAAGGAACAATCGGTTTAGAAATCTTAGATCACCTGTGGGATGTTGACACAGTATTGGTGCCCGTAGGCGGTGGTGGTTTGATTTCAGGTGTTGCAGTTGCCTTGAAATCTTTTAATCCTAATATTCAAGTTATTGGTGTTCAAGCTGAAAATTGTCATGGTATGACGGCATCCTTTAGAGAACGTAAGAAAGTACACCATGATGAAGCGCCAACGATTGCAGATGGCTGTCATGTGGCTTACCCAGGCGAATTGACTTTTGAAGTAGTCAATCAAATCGTTGATAACATGGTTCTTGTGACAGAAGCAGAAATTGAATTAGCCATTAAAGATCTGATTCAACGTACAAAAATCGTGGTGGAAGGCGCTGGCGCTCTTGCAACAGCAGCTATCCTCTCAGGTAAAGTTGATGATTATGTGAAGGGCAAAAAAGTTGTTTCTATCGTTTCAGGCGGGAATGTTGACTTGGCCCGTATTGAAGATGTTGTGGATCATTTTCTCATTGCCAATGACAACGATCAATAATTCTTTAAAAAAAAAGACTTTGAATTTCAGAGTCTTTTTTTGTATAGTTCAGTCTTTTTTTAATCGTGAGATAATTTACTCTGACATCACGAAATTCACAAAGACATGTAATTTAAATTAAAATTTAATCAAAGTGCAAAGAAATCCTTGCATGAGAAAATAAAAAGTGTTAAACTTACTGTAAACGGTTACAAAGCATGTAACTAAAAATTGAAAGAAGGTTATAGAATGACTTCAAAAGTTTTAACACAGTTCCTCGAAAATGGGCTTGGAGACCTTAAACAAAAGGGTTTACTCAACACGATTGACGTTTTAGATAGTGCCAATGGACCTGAGATTACAGTTGCGGGTAACAAGATGATTAACCTTGCTTCAAATAACTATTTGGGATTTGCAACACGTCCTGAATTAATTCAAGCGACAAAAGATGCAACAGATAAATATGGAGCTGGAGCTGGTGCTGTACGTACTATCAATGGCACTTTAGATATACACATTGAATTAGAAAAAACAATTGCTGAATTTAAAGGCACAGAAGCCGCGATTGCGTTTCAATCAGGTTTCAATTGTAATATGGGAGCGATCAGCGCCGTCATGAAAAAAGGGGATGCGATTCTTTCAGATGAACTGAACCACGCCTCAATTATTGATGGATGTCGTCTCTCAGGTGCTAAAATTATCCGTGTTAAACACCAAGATATGGCTGATCTTGAAGCAAAAGCAAAAGAAGCGACGGAGTCTGGTGAATACAATAAAGTAATGTACATCACAGATGGCGTGTTCTCAATGGATGGTGACGTTGCTAAATTACCAGAAATTGTTGAAATCGCTGAAAAATATGATTTGATTACCTATGTTGATGATGCGCATGGTTCTGGTGTTATGGGCGGCGGAGCTGGTACAGTAAAACATTTTGGTTTGCAAGATAAGATTGATTTCCAAATCGGGACACTTTCAAAAGCGATTGGTGTAGTGGGCGGCTATGTAGCAGGCTCAAAACTTTTGGTTGACTGGCTTAAATCACAAGGGCGTCCTTTCCTTTTCTCAACTTCATTGACACCGGGTGCAGCAGCGGCAGCTAAAGAAGCCTTTGTCTTAATGCATGATCATCCAGAATATGTTGAAACACTTTGGGACAACGCAAAATATTTCAAAGAAGAATTACAAAAAGCCGGCTTTGATACGGGTGTATCTGAAACTCCAATCACTCCAGTTATTCTCGGAGATGAAGCGAAAACACAAGAGTTTTCTAAGAAATTGATTGAAAATGGCGTCTATGTTAAACCGATCGTATTCCCAACTGTACCACTTGGAACAGGACGTGTACGTGCGATGCCTACAGCAGCGCATACGAAAGAAATGTTAGATGAAGCGGTTGCTGTTTTTGCCAAAGTAGGTAAAGAAATCGGCTTGATTTAATTCCTTGAGGCAATAAAAACCATTTTATTACAAGTAAGCATATAACAAATATATTGGAGAAAATATAATGAAAAAAGTACTCATCACAGGCGCACTCGGACAAATCGGATCAGAATTAACAGAACGTCTTCGTAAAGATCTTGGGGTTGATAATGTTATCGCAACAGATGTACGTGAAGTCGAAGGTAATCCAGTTGTGACTGACGGTCATTTTGAAATTTTGGACGTCATGGACCGCGACAAAATGATGGCAATTGCTAAAGATAATGGTGTGGATACTATTATCCACTTGGCTTCACTTCTTTCAGCTGTTGCTGAAGCAAAACCCCAATTTGCTTGGAATTTGAACATGGGTGGTTTGGTTAATGCCTTGGAAACAGCGCGTGAACTTAAGCTCCAATACTTCTCACCATCATCTATTGCAGCCTTTGGGCCAAGCACTCCAATGGATAACACACCTCAAGTGACTATTCAACGTCCAAATACAATGTACGGTGTAACTAAAGTTTCTATGGAATTGCTTTGTGATTACTACTACACTAAATTTGGTGTTGATACACGTGGTGTGCGTTTCCCAGGTTTGATTTCTTATAAAACATTGCCTGGTGGAGGAACGACAGACTATGCTGTAGATATCTACTATGAAGCAATCAAAAATGGTCATTATTCAAGCTTCATCGCTGAAGGAACAAAAATGGATATGATGTACATGCCAGATGCAATCGATGCCATTGTCGACTTGATGAATGCACCTGCAGACAAATTAGTAAACCGTAACGCTTTCAATATCACTGCGATGAGTTTTGAGCCTGAAGAAATTGCTGCATCAATCAAAAAATTCATGCCAGACTTTACAATGGATTATGATGTAGATCCAGTCCGTCAAGGTATCGCAGACAGCTGGCCAAACTCTATCGATGCAACTTGTGCCAAAGAAGAATGGGGCTTCAATCCTAAATATGATTTAGATGCAATGACGAAAGAAATGCTTGAAAAACTTACAGAGAAATTAAAAGGCTAAAAACTAAGTTCATCCCATCACAAAATCGAAAATTATGTTAAAATAAGAGAGTAATCGGTTACAAGATTACTCTCTAATGCTGATGTTAGGAATCAGCATTGTTATTATTAATCTTATCAAAAATTTATCTTTGAAAGAGGAGCTCTTATGGAACAAAAAAATGAAATGAAGCGAACGCTTGGTTTCTTCCCTGCCCTTACAACAGTAATGGGTACGGTTATTGGTGCAGGTGTATTCTTCAAGGCTGGACGAGTTGCGGAACTCACTGGCCAACCAGGATTGCACATATTGGTTTGGATCCTTGGTGGTATCATTTCAATTTGTGGGGGGTTAACTGCGGCAGAACTTGCTGCTGCTATTCCTGAAACAGGTGGGATGATTCGCTACATTCAACGTGGTTTTGGTAAACGTTGGTCATTTCTTTTAGGTTGGGCACAGTCTATTATCTACTTCCCTGCAAATATTGCAGCGCTGTCTGTTGTATTTGGTACGCAATTTTTAAATTTATTTGGGATGAATGTGAGTGCTGCTAATACCGCAATAGTCGGTGTAATTGCAGCAATTACAGTTACCTTGATTAACTTTATTAGTTCTAAAGCTGCAGGGGGGCTTCAGTCCGTTACAACAGTGATTAAGTTAATTCCGATTGCCTTGATTGTGGTTGTTGGTTTACTTCGTCCTGGTGGTGTTGATTTCCAATTGCTTCCTATTACAGCAGGAGAAAACTTATCCTTGGCATCCGCAATTGGTTCAGGTCTTTTAGCAACTATGTTTGCCTATGATGGTTGGATTTATGCTGGTAATATTGCCGGTGAAATGAAAAATCCTGCAAAACATTTGCCGCGTGCGATTATTCTCGGTATAGTTGCGATCATGTTTGTCTATGTCTTTATCAATGCGGCTTATATTCGTACTTTAGGTATTCCAACCTTGATGGAAAATAATCCTAATCTCCCTGCTATTGTTGCCAATACAATATTTGGTGGGATGGGTGGCAAACTTGTCACAATTGGTATCTTGATTTCTGTTTACGGTACAATTAATGGTTACTCGATGACAGGGATGCGTGCTTCATACGCTTTGGCAACAGAGAAATCTTTCCCTTTCTGGAAAACGTTCAAAAAGCTCTCAGCGAGCGGTGTTCCCGTAAACTCAGGTATTCTGCAAGTTGCAATTGCAGCAATCATGTTAGTTGTAACAATGCTTTCAAGCGATGCTTTCGACTTCTTAACAAATATGTTGGTCTTTGTAATTTGGATTTTCTACACTATGGTTTTCATTACGGTCTTTATCTTACGTAAGCGCGAACCAGAATTAGTCCGTCCATATAAAGTACCACTTTATCCTGTGATTCCAATTATTGCAATCATTGGTGGGGTCTTCATCTTGGTTATGACTTTGATCAGTTCAGACTATATGAGTAACCAAGTTCCAGCCATGGTCGGTGTTGTCTTTACCTTAATTGGTCTTCCTGTTTACAATCATCTAGACAAGAAGTACCATCGTTAATAGAGAAAAAACTCCGATTGTGGAGTTTTTTCTTTTGGCATGAAAGAAGAGCTTATTTTTTTATCAGCATTTGCTTTTTAAAGTAATTTTGCTATAATTTGCTTATGAAAAAACAAAAGGGGGTTATCCCTTATTCTAAAGGGAAGTAAGCTCATTTAATTATATTTAACTACGCTTTTAACTACGTTTATTAAAAAATTATAATGCTTTCAAGATATTGCCGAATTTTTCTGCAGTATCTTTTTCTTTGTGTTTAGCAAGGTGGCTGTATGTGTTCATGGTTACTCCGTAATCTGAATGACCGAGCCTGTGCTGTATCTCCTTAGGGTTTACATCATTATTCATCAGTAAGCTTGCGTGTGTGTGTCTAAAGCCATGAAAACCTATATTAGGAACATCAGCCTTTTTGAAGTGTCGGATTAATTTTTCTCGCTCACAAGCATACGTCCGAGAGAGTTTATTATAAGAAAAGATTAATTCATCATGAAACGAAATTACTCCATTTTGTTGAGTTCTTTTCCATTCTTTAAGGATTTGTACGGTGTTATCATCTAAAAAAATCACACGACCACTTTCTTTAGTCTTCGGGGTATTTTGTATAGTTCGACTCTTTTGTACAATTGTTTTAGATACATTGATATAATTATCCTTAAAGTCGATATCTGACCAATTTAAAGCAAGTGCTTCTCCGACACGTAAACCAGTGGCAAGCAATAACTTATATAGAGTAGAAATTCTTTGGTTCTCTGCAGTTGTTTCTAAGTTATCTAGATACTTTAAAAACTTTTTAAGCTCATCATTATCAAAATATTTAATTTTTTGAGATGTTCTAGCTTTCAATTTTGGTGGTATAACTTGCTTTGCTGGGTTGCTGTCAATTGCTCCAAGCTGTATACCATAGTCTAATATGCGAGTGATGAAATTAAGAAGGAGTTTATAGTCCTTACATTTCCCTTTCTCACGACGTCCATTAATTATAGTCGCTGTATTAGCATTTCTAGCCCACTTATTAATTATTCCTTGTAACAAGACTGTGTTTATTTTATCAAGCCTATACGCCCCGATAGAAGGTAACAAATAGACGTTGATAAAGTTCTCCGCAACTCTAATAGAATTTTCTTTAACAGTTAATTTGTAGCTTTCAAACCAACTTAAAGTAAGCTCTTCAAAATCTTTAAAGACAACTCTTTCTCTTGCTACCGTGCAGCCATTTTTGTTAAAATTATTTATAGCTTGGTTAGCTTTGATTTCGCATTGTTTGCGAGTTTTAGCCGTGGCGGTTGTACGCACTTGTTTACCTGTCAGACTATCAACGCCAAGATAAACACTAGCACGGTATGCGATTGTACCGTCTTTTTTTGTGATCTCTTTTATGTTCATGTTCGTATCTCCTGTTCTATTGTCAGGCAAGGCAAAGTTAAGAGAATTTAAACATGATTATATGGCACGCGCATTTTTGAGCGTTACAGGGCGCGTGCGTTGATGTCATTGATTAGATTTTGGCTAGGTGTTTTCCTTATTCGCTAAAGATAGAGTCTTGCGGTCGATAACGCGACGCTCTCCGTTTTCTAAACGAACTACATAGATATTATTAAAATTTTTGTTTTCATCTCCCATTGTTATTGTGGCTTTCTCGCCATTTGAGAGTTTGATAGTGTCGCCTTGTTTCATTGCAAAGTCCTCTTCTTTCTCCTTAGAATGATAGTGTCAAAACATGCTCGTGCCATAAGTACACGAGTAGAAGAATAAGTAAAAGCATAACCAGAGTTATTATTTGATAGGTTTTTTTATAGTATTTTCGTTTTTGATTTTTCATGTTACATTTCCTTTCTAGGGCGCTGTTTGAGCTACTCCTTTGCGGATGAGTTGTGACAGGACAATTAGGTCACAAAAGAATATGGTTAACCATAGACTTACTACTTAGAGTTATCTCACTGCCGTTAGCTGTATTTGCTCCGTAGTGTACAAATGGCTTCATAAACTTAAAACCGCATAGCTGGCTCATCATTTGTAACGGTCGAACGACCTCGCTTATAGAAAATTGCTTACGCCCACCTACTTGATAATCTTCTTCTAAAGAGCCTGCCGAAATAGATAATATGAATTCTTTACCGTGTAGAAAAGTTCCTTTTGAACCATAAGCAAAGTTGTAAGTTAACACATCATCTTGCCACTGTTTAAGTAATGCTGGTGTACTATACCAATATAAAGGAAATTGAAAAACAATGCGGTCATGACTTTTTAAGAGTTCTTGCTCTCTTTCAATGTCAATGTTGCCCGTTGGATAAGCCCTATACAAATCATGTACCGTTACATCATGTTTTTCCAATTCATTTTTCCAAGCTCTATTAAAGTTTGATTGTTCTATATTAGGGTGGGCTATTATTACGAGTGTTTTCATTTTTTCTTTCTATTTTAGTTAAATAATATTGTTAAATGCGACCTTAGCTCTACACTTGCAAGGGTAGGGCATACCCGACAAATTGTCGGTTTAGGTACGACTGCTTTACATCTTACCCCTGTGCAACCATTTCGCCTTTTTCTTGAAAATATGTCAACTTATAATGCCAACGCCTAGGCAAAGTATTTAGGGAGATTTTGGGGAGGTATTTCGGACTTGTCGGACTCATTAAAAAGAGCAGTCTTAAAATATAGGAATGCAACAATGAAGTTTTCGGTTTTGCCACTTGTGGCAGAAACTTACTGATTTTCTTAATAACCCCGCTCTCTCTCCAAGCGAATTTCTAAAGGTTCTAAAAGCTCCTCTGGCATTTCTTCTTGATTAATTATGAAATAGATATACCCATTTAAGTCTTCTTTATAAATTTCTTTTTCAACAATCATTAATACCAGAGCTTCCATTTTTTGTATAAAATCATTGATAACTTCGTCAGGATAACTGTTTATCTTTAAAAATAGAGAACCTAAAACGATTGATGATCGTTTATTGCCGTCTTGAAAAGAATGATTTTCAGCTACTGAAAAAACTAAGTGGCACAATTTATCTTCAAAGTATGGATAGTATAAGTCATTTTGAATATGCTCTAAAACACTCTCTAAACGATCGTTCCTTATACCATGAAGCCCACCAGTTTTATTAATTATCTTTTCATGCTCCTTGTATGCAATTTCTAAGGTCACATAGTTTATCACTTATCTTTCAACCTTTCAAACACTGCTCTATTTTCTTGGATTTGCTGTTCTAAAGATTTACTTTGTTCACCCAGAAATTTTTCATAGTCTTCTTGAGACATTGCTGTTATATATTCTGAAAGTTTCTCGTGTTTTACATCTCTTAATGAGTTATCCCTAGAAGCCATTAAAGTTCTTGCATTGTCTAAAAATGGCGTGAGTAGAGGTTGTTCAGAAAAATCATATATTATCTTATCAGCCTCCTCTTTTGACAACCCTCGCCCTAAAGCTAGACTATTCTTTTCAAACTCACTAGCTAAACCTGCCTCAAAACTAGCAATAATCAATAATACCTCGCTATATAGGGTGTTGCGTATATTTTCTTTTGAAGTAAGTTTTAAAAGGTTTTTATACTCTTGAGCACGTTCTCTGAAGATTGCTTTATATACTTCGTTTGTAAAATATGCGTATTTATAATTCCCCATATTTATATAATCTTTGAGAGAATTTGTGAATTTTTTCCTTTCTACCGCTTCACGTTGAGCATGTGGAATATATTCCTTGTCTCGTTGGTTTACATACTTTGTGCTGTTAGAAGTTTTATTCTCTAAAACTTCTACTGTTATATCTAAAATTTTACTTCTTACTTCTCTAGCTTTATCGCTTGTTTTTAAAAGCATGGAAAAATTTAAGACTGTCTTAAACGTTGATACTGTCAGCTTTGTTGTTTTGGTAGTGTAAAGTTCTGCATTACCAAAATAGTTACTGTGAGCAAAAATACTCCTTAATTTTTCTCCAGTTACAACTTCTAGACCATTTCTTGTTAATTCTTCTTCATTGTCTGCAATTGTAGCAGTAATCGTACGTAAACTAACGCCATAAAAATCTGCAATTTGTTGATTAGTAAAGTACACGCCCTCCAAGTTAAATTCTTTTTGAGCTTTTTCTAATGCAAATGGGTTGTTCAATATGCTTTGTCTATCTATTGACGATTGAGTTAAATCTCTTCCCATTTTTCGGAACTCCTTTCACGCGCCCAGGCGCTTTTTATTTTGTTAAGAAATGTTAAGGTTTAAAACTATATAGGGTGACAAAACTTGACATATACAGTGCTTTTCATTTACTGGAAAACAGCTATAAGTACTGTGTACGCATGGTTTGTGGACGTTTAACAATAATTGAAATGTCAAGTACTTATAAAGGTTTGTTACTAGCCCTCAGTGGGATGTAATTAGCATCTTCTTGTATTTTTTTATTACCGTCAGGAAATTTTGTATCACATACATAACAATACCAATCAGTAACGACAAGTGTTAAATCATCACGCTGAAGTCGTTCAATTCGCCCAAGCATAAAAGCATCTATTGTTTTACAGTTAGGACACATTCTTACGTTTCCTTGTTCTTGATCTCTATTTTTTTCCATTTTATCTAACTCCTTACTAAATTGAAGCAATCATTTGACTTATGACGTTTTCAAGCTCTGAAACAGGTAACTTCATTAAATCCTCAAAGTCTTTATGTGGTAGTCTGTATCTATCGCCAAATTTCTTTTCATAAGTTGCAATTACAACGGCTTTGTATAAATCTTCTTCGAAATTACTCATATTATCTGAATCTATATTACTCTCCTTTTCATCATACCAACTCAAACCAGCACAGCGACCACATTAAAGACTTCGCTTCTTCAAAAGCGTTGTAGTGGTAGTCGTAGTAATCCAAGAAGTTGTATATGTTGAGATTGTCTCGTGTGATGACATCGAATTGGCTGAGGTATTCAACCGCGCATTCTTTGAAGCTCTTGTCGCAATTATCACAGCACATCGACCGAATAAGCCGATTTGTCATCTCATAGGGACAACCTGTAACTTGACAGAACATATAAATATCGTCAAACGTTCCGCCTCGTTGTACAAACCAGTCCCACAACATGAGGACAGCCTCTTTGTTGGCTCTCTTTTCCGCACGGCTCAGTGTGTCGCATTCGTTTTCTCGTCGATCGTCTTTATAGTAGGCGTGCATATACTCGTGCGCGTGGTCGAAAGGTGTAGCTGTGGTTTGGTTGTAACTCCCAGCTTTTAAAGTGTTGTTTATTAAAGCGTGTTGATTATCCAGATTATAAGGTCGATAATCAATGCCTAATTTCTCAATCTCATTTATAACGAGAGCGGTCAATTCTTCTTGATTCATGTATCGCCCTCATTTTTTACCTTCTTTATGTTCTTTTGCAGTTTGTCGGAACTCTTCCCAACGATCTGCAAAAAGTAACTTAATGCCCATTTTATCTTTTTCAGTTAACGGACGACCACCAGCGTTTAGGAAGGTTTCCCAAATGGCGTCGTCATCATCAGAGTTTGCGACTTCTGCCAAGTCTATTGGTTCGTTTACTGGCTTCGCTTCCTCACGCCCTAGTAAATAGTCTACGGACACGTTGAAGTAGTCGGCAACTTTTGCGAGATCTTCAGCTTTTGGATTGGTGGTTTTCCAGCGATAGAATAAATTTTCACTAAAACCGAGTTGCAATGCAAGCTCTTTTACTGAGATATTCCTTTTTTTGGATAGTTCCTTAATTCTTTCAAAGATAGTCATTTCGTGCCTTTCAAGTCGTTTTTTGTAAAAAAAGAATACAAAACGTAAGTTTAGATTTGACAGAAAGTATATCTTTGTGTTATTATAATTCTGTCAGATAAAAAGTAAGCAAAAAGCCCTTATAAACAAATTCGATAAGCCTGCCAGCCATTGATATTTAGTTTATTAAGTGATTTTTTCTATACATTCATTGTACACAAACATATACTGTTTGTCAAAGATAAATATACATAATGACTTACATATTATCTTACGCATAAAAAGAAAGGAACACTTAACAATGATTGACACAACGCAAAACATGGACGCCTACCGCTTGAAAATTAAGCAGTATCTGTCAGATAAGGGTTGGACACAACAAGCCTTAGTGCGATTAACTGGATACCCTAAGCAAGATGTATCCGCAATTCTCTTAGGGAAACAGAAAGGCACACCATACGCAAACATTTTTATTACTGCAGTATGTGAAGCCTACAAAATAAACTGACCATTACTGACCAAAGCGCGTGCCCAGCGATCGAGTAAGAATATGAACAAATTAAATCAAGCTATTTCACAGAGTAAAAACTATAAGCCGTACTATCGCAAAATAATCATTGACTTGCTTGTACAGCTTACGACAGAGGGGAAATATCGCAGTCTGAGAGCTTTTAAGAAGTCAGGCGATAAATTAACCACAGAACAAAAAGAAACGCTTAGAGCTTACACAGATAGCATTATCTGTATGTTGCAAGCTGGACTAGCGTTTCATGAAATTAAAGAATTTTTGACAAAAGAAAAAGCCGTCTGAAACTTTGGAAGAGCGAAGACGACTTTAAACCAAATTAGAGAAAATCTCGTGAACTCACGCGCTCTCACGCGCTCTCTTTCTCTAATTGTAACAAATTGGAGGCTAAAAAGAAATGGGAAAAACACCATATACTGTTTTAATGTATCGGCGCATTCTTAAAAGACTGCTAGAGATACAAGAATTTTACAGTTTTGATATTTACAACTATCAATCAGAAACAGCACCGTCATTATATAGCTATCTCCTTGTCTTACACAGGGATAACGGAACAGCTTTACGCAAAGTACTTTCTAAAATCTTTACAAGCCAAGACAGCAGAACTATTTTTATTGTAGCTGATCAGTACGCAAGCAAAGAATTATCACATATAAAAAACAAAGGAATGATAACAGAGGAGTTAGCATAATGACACAATTTATAAATGTAGACGAGGCAAAAATATTGTTTGGGAAATGTTTAGCCAAAGCACGCCACCATATCGAGGTTGACGACAATACAGACAAGCTGTTTGACGGCAAAACTATCATTACTTTTACTTTCTTAGGGGATTGTTACCAAGTGGAGTATATTGGAGGTGTAAAAGCATGAGATTAGGAAAATATACGTTAACAGTAAGACGAACCAAAAATCTTACACTGCTTATCTGTGATGAAAAGCAAAGTCATGCTTTAGTGAGTAAGTTCATCTACTTCACTGAAAATACAGAGAGAAAGCCTCTTGTTATTACGAAAGAAATTGCTGATAAATACCGCTTAATACAACAAGCGAAACGTGATTTAAAAGCTGGACGTGATAAATCAGTTGTAGAGCCGTTATTTACTACAGCATTTGAATTATCTTTAAGCAATAATGCAAAGGTACTCAATATGCCACTTGCGAAGTCAAAACGAAATTATAAGAAACCTCATTGGCTACCTACTGTGCTTTCTATTCAAAACAAGGAAAAGAAAAGGAACTAATGCCATGAAAAACCAAAACAGAACACCGCCTATAATCGTCCATAACGCACCCAAGGAAAAACAGGCACTTCTTAATGAGTTCGAGCAGACACAGCGTATACGGCTACCAGTGAGCCTTAGGCACGCACTTATGACATTGAACTATAAAGACCTAGGCAATACGTTGGCTTTTGTGAGCAAGCGTATAGGTACGCCTAGAACCTCAGATAAAACAGAAAAGGAAAACACAAAATGACAGATATTATCAAATTTAACGAAGAACACACACCAAAAACAGAAATCGGAAAAATGAAGTTTGAACTTGCTGAAGCACTCAACACAATCACAGACTTACAAAATGGCTATAAATTTCCAAAACTGACAGCAACAGAGCGACACGAGAAGTTTAATAAAGCCATGATTACAGTTTGCAACATCTTAGGTATTGATTTAGATATGCACGAGATGATGAAAACAGGCGCAGAGGGCTTTAGCTATTCAGATACAGAGGATGATACCAAAGCGCTAGAGCAGTTGCTAAGCAACAGCCGAAGCCATGACATCAAAACAAAGTTATTCACTCTCTTTACGCTTGCCAGTGGGCTCTCTCATTCAGATACGGATTTTATCGCCGTTGATGACAAAGGAGTAGAAACACCAGCCACACAGCAAGCACTTGCTAAGGCTTTACGCACCAGCCTTGTCGAACTTACAGAAAGTTTAGGGTTATCTTTAGACCAAGTGACAGAAAGCCACACAGAACAAGCGCAGGGGACGGTAAAAACAATTATCACGGACTTGCAAGACATGACTTTTAAAGCCCACGAGCTTTCAGCGGGAGATCCCGAAGTATTCGGTTCTTTAGTAAGTGAAGAACTTGACCGTATTCTTGAACTCTTAGGCATGACAGAGCTAAGTATTACGGCAGAAGTTAAGGAAAGCCTACCAGCAAACACTATCAAGAAAGAACTACAAGATATTTATAGCTTGAATGACTCCATGTTTACAGGCGACCCAAACTATATCCCACGTTATACAGACGGTTCAGAAATCAAGGCGAAAGATTTGGCAGACATGAACATGCACGCTTTAGAAGCTATTTCTGAGTTATTAGGCTTTGAATTAGAAGAGGGAGCAACCCCTGTAAAAACTAAAGACCAAGAAACCTATGACAACCTACCCGCAGAGGACAAGCTCAACGTGGATATGTTGAATAAGCTCCATGAAGTCCAAGACCATGTTTTAAAGAGCGGGCAGGACGCTGTAAGCATGAACAAAGTCCAAACAGCTATTTCTATTCTTGAAGGCAGTTTGGGTGTAATGGGGAAAGTTGAGGAATAACCATAGATAAAATAATTAAGGTCTGTGACTTTATCGCAGGTATACCAAGCCGAGGACTGGAGCAACTTGCTGAAGAGTTCGCACCACTGCCACAGGAACAGATAAATAAACGTGATCCTTATAATGCAGATAACACTTTCTTAGGGTTCAGAGCAAGACCTTTGCAACGTAGAAAGCCGAGCGTGACGGAGTGGCTAACTGCAGAGGGCTTACAAAAACTCGAAGAATACGCACGCCAAGGATTTAAACAATCTTATATCGCTAACCAAATTATAGGAGTAGACAAAGCCATTTTCTCAAAGTGGAAAAGCACGCACTCAGAAATAGCTGAAGCACTCTCTAAAGGATATGAGAAAGCAAAATAAAAAATTGCCTGGTCGATTGACTAGGCTTTTGGTGGTTAAGTAGGTATGGTTTTGGGTAGGTATTTCAAAATAAAAAGGTACGACATTTCCTTTTCTGCTGTCCCTAAAAAAGGGTACGATTTCAGAGTTTTTGGAGTCCCTAAAAAAGAGCAATCATTCGGACATATCGGACACGGGAAGAGGTACGAAACCTTACAAACTTTACACGGTGGGTACGAAAGGTTACAAATGTCACACCCTAAAAAAGGTACGATATCCGACAAATCCGACACCCTAAAAGGGAAAATGCTTAGAAATGCTAAGGTTGGAAATAATAAAGAAAGTACGAATTGCTAGAAAATGCTAGAGTAAATTGGTGGAAAAAGGTGGAATATCCGTACGCATTAAAGGGGTACGAAAACCTAACAAAACTTGACATTTATTTTTACCAGAAAGGAACATATAAACATGAGCAAAGCAAAGATAACTGAAGATGAATTCACTCGATTTGAACGACTATTTTTTAAGGTATGGCACGTCTATGAGTTCGGGAATGACAAGTATTATAGTTTCTCAGATACTGAAATAGAGCATTTAAACAACTGCCTTGAACAATTCAAGCAAGAACACCCACGAGAGCACGACATCATCATTAGGCACTATCTCAAGCGTGTGTATTATACAACTATTGCGCGTGAGCAGAACGTGTCAGAGGGCTATATCAGAAAGCTGTGTAAGAATGGTGCTTACTACTTCTTGCAACTGTATGATGAATAGTAGGTACGAAATAATACAAAACCAAACGAATACGGTATTTTCCAAGAACTTTAAAAGTGATGTAAAGGCTTGTATTTATTGGCTTAGTAGGAGTTCAATGAAAATTATCGTGTGCGGTTTTGTGTAATTGATCATACAGCTAAGAAAAGAGGTACGAAATTGCGGGTTTTTTCATGTTTTCGGAGTTTTTGGTTAATCATAAATATACTATGAGTACTAGTAATGCTTAGGTTTTAAGCAAATTGTTGTAATTGGGTGCTGAAATAAGTCAGAACACGGCTCTAAAAGGTACGATAATACTAATTTTTACTACATCAGAACTCTAAGGTTTTACTAAGGTAAGAGGTACGTATTGTTGGCAAATGTTGGCATAAAAAACTATTTTAGTAGCAAAGTTATAAAAGCAGTGATTGTGCTTGCTACTGTTGGCTTAACTGTAATATTTATAACTTGAAATTACACCAATGAAAGGTACAAGGTTAGTACAAGGTTTTTGATAAAATTTTTTAAGAAATAACGGCAAGGTTACGGTAAGGAAAAAGGCTAGGCATGTTGGAAAATGTTGAAGTGAAAAAAAGCCCCTCGAGAGAGGAGCGTGCCTAAAAAACAAAGACTATTGTAGACTTATTTTTTAAATTAAAAAGTTTTCAACGTAATTTATCTAAAAATCTATAATTGTAGAATCTTGTATTACGTTTAGTATTATTACTAAATATTCGATTCTCTTGTAACAATGTATTTGTATAACTTCTACAAGATTGATAAGAGATTCCAGTTTGATCACATATCTTTTTCAAAGTAAAAATAGGGGAAGAGTATACTGCAACTATATACTTTTCGATTTGATAATGATTATGCTGAGACTTCAACAATTCTAAATCTTCTTTTAATAACTGTTCCGTCTCGCGAACTAAACTTATTGTATCTTCACATTGCCGAATTGTATTTTCTTGAAAAAATTCAATCCATTGATTCCAGTTTTGATTCCATCTAGTAGCATTCAAATTCTGATAATATTGAAATTGATTTTTTTCGAGACTTTTGCTTATAAAGAAAATAGGGCTATCAATTTCTTTTTTATAATATAAAAATAAAGGAATTAAGACCCGACCAATCCTTCCGTTTCCGTCCAAAAAAGGGTGAATTGTTTCAAATTGAGCGTGAATTACTGCAGTTTTAAATAAAATTTTATCATCATCTACCTCAGAATTGATGTAGTCAACTAAATTGTCAATTAACGCCTCAGTATGTTCAGGACCAGGAGGAATAAAGTCCGCATGCTCTCTTTTGGAGCCCTTTTTACCAATATAATTCTCAGTTTTTTTAAATTCTCCGGGCTTTTTCTTTTCACCTCGAACACCATTAGACATAAGAATCGCATGCATTTCTTTCAACAATCTTTTGCTTATATACCCTCTTTCTTGAATGCATTCTTTTCCATAATCAATTGCATCAATATAATTTAATGCTTCTTGATTATTGATATTTTTCTCAGAATCTGAATTTTGAGCCTCGTAGATGTCATCAATAGTAACCTGTGTTCCTTCTATCCTCGTAGATGAAGCAGCCTCTTGATTAAGTAAAGGTAACATAAAAATTTCTGAATTTATTTTTGAATTTCCTATTGTATGTCCAAGAGCATTAAGTAAAGTACTTGCTTTTATTAATTTTCCAGCATATATATTAATGTCATATACAGTATTAGACAAAGGTAAATTTTGAGGTATGAAGTTTTGTGCTTTCATGAATTTTACCACTCCTTATTATATTTAATGACATTATAACATAACATGAGTGATATTTAAATCGTTATATGGTTATTAAAGCTAATTTATAATAATATATTCAATTCTCTATAAAACCAAAAAACCACGTTGGCAAGACGTGGAAGTGTAATTCATTTTTCATTAAGTTTAATATTGCCATGAATATTATATCACATCTAAAAAAGGAGAGCTAAATCATGAGCAATTACAAATTTTTAATACGTTTCTATTTACTGGGTTTTATACAAGAGTCTACCAGTCGAGCAGAGAAGTTTGTCGAGCGGTTCGGCGGAGATGATACGAATGTTAAGAAGAACAGACAAACTATTGATAAACTGGACGAGATATTTAATCCACTCAGTGACCAGGTACTGGAGCTTTTAAGATTAAGGTTTGTGGACGAGTTAAAGATTAATGAGGTCGCAGAACTCACAGGACTGACTTATAACAAGGTTTATCGCTTGTGTGCTGATCCTATTCGAGAGGTTAAGAAGTTGGCCAAAGAGTATTACAAGAAATAAAGGCTAGCATTTGATATAATAGTCTTACAAAATAAAAATCGCGGAAATGCGTGTATGTTATAATTTAGAGTGCAAGGAGTCCGTTCCAGCGGACTTTTTGTATTTCGTCACGCGCTTTTACTGATTTATAAAATATCAAGGAGTTAAGAAATAGAATAGATATGTTTATCAGAGATAATGCTTAATTTGATATACTATTAATAACTTAATAATTTTTAGAAGGAAGTCCCATGACCATTTTACTAAAAGACATTTTTAACTTTGATAATTTGTTAAAAAAATATAATGGAAAAAGAATTAAACTTCGATTTAATACGAATTGGCAAGAAAATAGTATGGTTTTTGATTATGCTGATATGTGTAGAAAAAAAGAAAACAAATTTGTTCCGATGATGTTAACAGTAGGAAATAAAAAACAATCTCGAAACTCAGAAAAGGATATACAGTTCCAATTTATTGAAGTAGAACGTCACAAATGGCTTTTTGTAGGGGCATACGATATAAAAACAAAGTATAGCTTAACTTACGAGTTATCTGAGGAGTTCTCAGAAAGTTATGCTGAGGCTGTCAGACTCCAAGAGTACGATAAATTTATGGAAAAGGTAGTTGTTGATTTTAAAAACCGTGGTCAAAGTTTTTTCTATGTAAACCAAGATATTATAAATAATATTCACATAAATTCTATTTTGCCTAAGCCTTATTTTGAATTAGATATCGATTTCCCTGGATATAATAACATTTGTGAAAGCTATTATGATTTAAAACAGCACTGGAATAATAAATCATGGATTCAGGCTTTATCAGAAGTCTATGGTGTCTATTTAATTACTGATATAAAAACAGGTAAATTATATGTTGGATCGGCAACAGGAAAACATGGTATTTATGGTAGGTGGTCGACATATCTTGCTGAGGGATATGATAAAAATGAGTTAGAAGATAGCAAATATCCCAATACAAAGCTGAAGGAAATAGTTAATGTTAAAGGAATAGAATATATAAAGAAAAATTTTCAATATAGTATCCTAGAAATATTTAATAAAAATGATATTGGTAAGCAAAATGCATTGGAACGCGAAATTTATTGGAAAAATATGCTACAGTCACGTAAATTTGGCTACAATAATAACTAAACAATTACGTTCTATGTAAAACTATATTAATTAAAAAGCTCACAGCGTGAAACTGTGGGCTTTTAGTATTGAAAAAATACACTATTTTAATGATTTGTAGAAAGACGATATAAACCCAGTAACTGACAAGGATAACAGGATATAAAATAATTTCCGATTATACTATATATTTACCATAATTAAAGAATGTGAGATTTAGTATTTGTGATCGATAATAAGTACACATCTATCAAGCCCCCCTGTCAAAAATAAAATAAAAAATTTAGATAGAGGATAGGTTAGGTGTAGTCACGTATGAAGTTGCACAACATTTTAAAAAGTAAAGGGGGTGTGAAATTATTAATTGGCTGTCCCCCGTTGAAAAACTTTTTTATTTTGGGGTTTGGGAACGGAGTGGGAGACACAAATAACACACAAGGCTTTTCCGTATGACCCCCACCCCTCTTGAATAAAAATTATAAGATAAAAGAACCGAGTGAGATTAGCTTTTTCCAAGTGTACGGAGTTCTGAAAAACTTTTTTTCTGAATAGAAATCGCTCAACAGTGGGGATAAAAGGCATTTGATAGTGTCCTTAGCATACATGAAAATCAAGAAAAACACCTAAAATGAATCTCTAAATGCGCGTGGTTGTCAAGTTTATATAAGTTCCTATGCTTAGCACAAAATTGTGAAAAAGTATTGAAGCGTTGTTCCTAGGTTTTGAGTCTATCTTAAAAGTAGTGGTAAAAAAGTGCTGTTTTTCGTAAGATTTTGGTGATAAAAAAAGCCGTATATCTCAGATATACAGCCCCTTGCCTGACAAAAATTAGTTACGTTTTTAACTACGTTTTAGTTGAAAGTCATTATATGTTATTTTAAGCAGTATTGAAAAAATCGTGATATTTAGTCTTTTCTGAAACACATTTGACCTTATTTAAGAGGTGTGGTATAGTTTGCTTATGAAAAAATTACTGGTATTGATTGACTTTCAAAATGATTTTATAGATGGTTCTTTGGGTACAAAAGAAGCGCAAGCTATTGTTCCAAAGGTTATCGAGAAGTTGGCAACTTACGCCGAAAATGAACGACTGGCCACACAGGATACACATTTTGAAGATTATTTGACAACTCAAGAAGGTCAAAACTTGCCAGTGATTCACTGTCAAAAAGGGACTCCGGGTTGGGAAATACATAAGGAAGCTCAAGTTGGTTTTCAACGTGTGTTCGAAAAAAATATCTTTGGTTCGGTAGAGCTTGCAGAATATATCCGCAACGAGAACGTGGATCAAGTGGAACTCATTGGTATTTGTACAGATATATGTGTGGTTTCAAATGCTTTGTTGATTAAGTCATTTGCTCCAGAAGTGAAAATTTCTGTTGATGCTTCATGTTGTACAGGTGTAACTCCAGAAAGTCATCGTGCAGCTTTAGAAACAATGAAATCTTGTCAAATTAATGTGATTAATGACTAAAAAAGAGCAAAAATAGCTCTTTTTTTGTTTTTGCCCTCAACACTATATATAGTGTGCTTTCTTTTGTTTTCATAAAAAATGATACTAGATATAGTGGAAAAAGAATTTTTTATTTGGTAGAATAGAAGCACAAGGAATTATAAAAATGGGGGAACAAAGAATGAGAATGGTTGAGGAAACCACCGTCGTAACTGATCAAGAAATCAGTGTGATTAAGCGTGATGGTCGCTCCGTAAAGTTTGACAGTAGCAAAATTTTTGAGGCATTGCAAAAAGCTGGGGACGAAATAGTACCTCCAGCTTCAGAGAACCGTATCGCAGAAATTTGTGATCGGGTCGTGCGTGAAATATTCACACGTTTTACGGATAATGTTAAGATTTATGAAATTCAAAGTATTGTAGAACATTTATTGATGGAACTTGGTGAAACGAAGTGGGCGGAAGTGTATACAACTTATCGGACACAGCGTGACCTTGAGAGAAGCAAGGCAACAGACATTAACTTCACCATCGAAAAACTGATCAATAAAGATCAAACAGTTGTCAATGAGAATGCAAACAAGGACAGCGATGTTTTCAATACACAACGTGATTTAACTGCAGGTGCTGTTTCTAAAGCCATTGGTTTAAAAATGCTTCCTCCTCATGTAGCGAATGCCCACCAAAAAGGGGAAATTCATTACCATGACTTAGATTATTCTCCCTTCACAACGATGTCAAATTGTTGTTTGATTGACTTTAAAAATATGTTTGAGAACGGCTTTAAATTAGGGAACGCACAAGTAGATTCACCTAAGTCTATTCAAACAGCGACCGCTCAAGCTTCACAAATTATTGCCAATGTGGCCAGCTCACAATACGGCGGCTGTTCATTTGACCGCGCTGATGAAATTTTAGCACCCTATGCAAAATTGAACTATGCGAAGCATTTAAAAGATGCGGAAGAGTGGATTGAACAACCGGAAAAACGCGAAGCCTATGCTCAAGCAAAAACTAAAAAAGACATCTATGATGCGATGCAATCTTTGGAATATGAAATCAATACGCTTTTTACTTCAAATGGTCAAACGCCTTTTGTTACCGTTGGTTTTGGCTTAGGAGAAGATTGGTATGCACGTGAAATCCAAAAAGCTATCCTGAAAGTCCGTATTGGAGGTTTAGGAAAAGAGCATCGTACAGCTATTTTCCCTAAATTAATTTTCACCTTGAAGCGTGGTTTAAATCTCGAAGTGGGTACGCCAAACTATGACATTAAAAACTTGGCACTAGAATGTGCCACAAAGCGTATGTATCCAGATATCTTGTCTTATGACAAGATTGTCGAGTTAACAGGTTCATTTAAAGCAAGCATGGGATGCCGTAGTTTCCTTCATGGATGGAAAGATGAAAAGGGCAATGAAGTCACTGCCGGTCGTAATAACCTTGGAGTTGTAACGGTAAATCTTCCACGTATTGCACTTGAAGCGGCAGGAGATAAAGAAAAGTTCTGGGAAATCTTTAATGAACGCATTGCCATTGCTAAGGATGCTTTGGTTTACCGTGTTAACCGTACAAAAGAAGCACAACCCAAAAATGCGCCTATTCTCTTTATGAACGGGGCCTTGGGGCGTTTGAAAGCTGAAGATTCAGTCGATGAGCTTTATAAAAATGAACGTGCGACAGTTTCTCTTGGCTATATCGGCCTTTATGAAGTTGCAACAAGTTTCTATGGACCAACTTGGGAAAATAACAAGGAAGCAAAAGACTTTACTTTGGAAATAGTAAAACGCATGAACCAAGATTGTAAAGACTGGAGCAAAGAAACCGGCTATCATTTCTCCGTTTACTCTACACCAAGTGAAAGTCTGACAGACCGTTTCTGTCGTATGGATAAAGAGAAATTTGGTTCCGTTGCGGATATCACTGACAAAGATTACTATACAAACAGCTTCCATTATGATGTGCGTAAAAATCCAACTCCATTTGAAAAATTGGAGTTTGAAAAAGATTATCCTGTTTATGCCAATGGTGGTTTTATCCACTATGCGGAATATCCAATGATTCAACAAAATCCTCGTGCATTGGAAGCCGTTTGGGACTTTGCTTATGATCGCATTGGTTATCTGGGAACAAATGCCCCAATTGACCATTGTTATGAGTGTGGTTTTGAAGGGGACTTTACTGCGACTGAGCGTGGCTTTAAATGTCCCCAATGTGACAATGCTAACCCCCAAACATGTGACGTGGTAAAACGCACATGTGGTTACCTCGGTAACCCACAAGCTCGACCAATGGTTCATGGGCGCCATAAAGAAATATCAGCGCGTGTGAAACATATGAATGGCTCTGTAGGTGTTCTTGAAGATGGTGAGAGTATTGACAGCGAAGCTGTAGATCATGCAAAGAGTAAGTTTGTAAAATAAAGGGAAAAGTGGATCTTAGGATTCGCTTTTTTTATGAGAAGGTAAAGAAGCAGGAATAATTTTAAAATTTTAGTGAAAATTCAAGAATAAGATTGACAGTGTTTAAGTTTTATTTTATAATTTTAATGCAACCGCTTTTTTACATTTGTAAAAGGCGCGTAAAAAATTACTTTGTCTTGTCCGCAGAGTGATAAAAAATTTAAGGAGTAATATGGACACTAAAAAAATTAGATGGTTTACCGTCGCATTTATCGCCTTCAACATGGTTTGGGGCATGGGAAATGTGGTCAATAACTTCGCCCAGCAAGGGATCACAGTTGTTACCTCATGGATTTTGATTTTGGCGCTTTACTTTGTACCTTACGCACTTATTGTTGGGCAGTTAGGTTCAACTTTTAAAGACAGTAAAGGGGGCGTAAGTTCGTGGGTTGAACAAACTTCAACCAAACGTCTTGCCTACTATGCAGCCTGGACATATTGGGTGGTGCATATCCCTTACCTGGCCCAAAAACCTCAAGCTATTTTAATTGCCTTTGGTTGGATTGGCCGTGGAGATGGACAGCTTGTCAGTTTGATGTCTGTTCCGATGGTTGCCATCATTTCATTGATTATTTTCCTTCTCTTCCTCTGGCTGGCAACAAAAGGCTTAAACACGCTTAAAGTTATTGGGGGACTCGCAGGAACAGCAATGTTTGTTATGAGCTTGCTCTTTATCGTTATGGCTGTCAGCGTTCCTTTTATTGCAAAAGATTTTGCAATCGCAACGCCAGATATGGGAAATATCAACACATATATCCCTAAATTTGACTTCAGTTACTTCACAACAATCTCTATGCTGGTCTTTGCGGTTGGTGGTGCAGAAAAAATTTCACCTTATGTCAACCAAATGAAGAATCCTGCACGTGAGTTTCCAAAAGCAATGTTTATGCTTGCTGCTATGGTCGGTGTCTGTGCCGTTCTTGGCTCCGTTGCGATGGGGATGCTCTTTACAAGTGGTAACCTGCCTGATGACCTCATGGCTAATGGTGCTTATGCCGCTTTTCAAATGCTTGGCGAACACTATGGCATTGGCAAGAGCCTGATGTATGTTTATGCCTTTACACAAGGTATCGGTCAAATTGCTGCGCTTGCCTTTTCAATTGATGCGCCATTGCGTATCTTGCTTGCGGATGCAGATCCACAATTTGTTCCAGCTTGGCTACGTAAAACAACTGCCAAAGGAACATTGATCAATGGTTTTGTATTGACAGGAATTTTGGTAAGTATCGTTATTTTGATGCCTTTACTTGGAATAGGAAACATGAACGAATTGGTCAAATGGCTGACAAACTTAAACTCAGTCGTAATGCCAATGCGCTATATGTGGGTATTCTTTGCCTTCATCATGCTTAATCGTGCGATTAAACACTTTACTTCTGAGTACAAATTTATCAAGCAAAAACGCTTAGCGATGTTTGCAGGTATCTGGTGTTTCTTGTTCACTTTAGTAGCATGTGTGCTTGGTATGGTACCGAAAGTTGATTTTGCTGCTGATCCTTCTGCTTGGTGGTTCCAATTGACTTCGAACATCTTGACACCTGTTGTCTTGATTCTTTTAGGAATGCTCCTTCCATTTATTGCGCGTCGTGAGCAAAAAAAATCAAATGATTTAGTCTAAAAAGTAGTATAATAGAATGAGTAGTTTCGGAAGAAATTGCTCATTTTTTTGATACATGCCCCTCATTTTTTCTAAAGGAATTAATGAAGGTCGACAAGCTTTATCAGGCTTGCCTGTAAGTTATCCTCCTCATTGTGATTAAGAGGAAGAACTGTGAAATTTTAGATAAAATAGAGATAGGAGTAATGACAGATGAATAATCCCAAACCACAAGAGTGGCTTGCTTCGGATTTGGAACAGGGCTATGTTTCAGATTATAAGCCTTTCAATTTTGTTGATGGTGAAGGTGTGCGTTGCTCGCTTTACTTATCCGGCTGTAAATTCCACTGTGAAGGGTGCTACAACCAAGCAACCTGGAATTTCCGTTACGGTAGTCCATATACAAAAGAATTAGAAGAAAGAATCATGTCAGACTTGAGCCAGTCTTATGTTCAAGGCTTGACATTACTTGGTGGCGAGCCTTTCCTCAATACTGGCGTGGCTTTGCCGCTCGTCAAACGTATACGTGCAGAACTTCCTGAAAAGGACATTTGGTCTTGGACGGGCTATACTTGGGAAGAGCTTCTACAAGAGGATGAAACTAAACTTGAGCTGTTGCGAAATATTGATATACTTGTTGACGGTCGCTTTAAACTTAGTAAGAAAAATTTATTGCTCCAATTTAGAGGGTCTTCAAATCAACGAATTATTGATGTGAAAAAATCCCTTGCTGAACATCGCGTAGTTATCTGGGAAAAACTCAATGACGGTAAAGCAGCTGTAGAACAAATTCATAAGGAAAAGCTAATATGAAAACAGTGTTAGTAATTTGTGAGTCAGGCTATTGGCATGATTTACGTGAAGGACTTGCAGCTGTAGAAGTTGGCTTTCTTGGTTTTGATAAGAAAAAGCCTAAGCGTTCTGAAATCGACCAATTAGTGGCGCAAGCTGACTTTGTCATGATTCGGAACCTCAATGTCGCTCATGCTTCAGTACGATTTGCAAAAGAAGCAGCAAAAGCGAGTGACACCCCTTTCTGGATAGGCAGTAATTTCGGTGTAGAAAAGACTATTGAAAAGCTTAAGCTTGCCTTTCCGGAAATGAAGTTGTCCCAAAAAGCAATGAAGCCCAAAGTCCCAAAGAAAAAAAGTACACAACAAAAGTTGGCTAGCCCTACTACGCATGCCCCTGAAGAAAAGTACCAGCTCCCCAAGAAAGCAAAAAATCTTGCCTTAAAATCGGCCCTGAAGGATGTTAAAATTTCTGAAGAGGAAATTGATTTTGCAAAAATGTTTAAGCCCTGACATTAGGGCTTTTTTTGTAAAAATGAGAGATAGCGAAAATGCAAGTCATTTGGTATAATTAGTTTTATGAATAAAATCCTCGAAGTAGAAAACCTAACTTTCAAATATGAAGAAGATCAAGAAGCGCCCACTTTAGATGGGGTATCTTTTGCTGTCCAAGCAGGAGAGTGGGTTTCTATCATTGGTCAAAATGGTTCAGGGAAGTCAACCACAGCTCGCGCTATTGATGGTTTACTTGAAAATGTATCAGGAAATATAAAAATTGACGGACAAATTTTAAGTTCGGAGAACGTGTGGACGCTTCGTCAAAAAATAGGAATGGTTTTCCAAAATCCTGACAATCAATTTGTTGGAGCAACTGTTGAGGACGACGTGGCATTTGGAATGGAAAATCAGGGCATTCCCCGTGAGGAGATGATTTTGCGTGTAGATCAGGCTTTGAAACAAGTCAATATGCTTGAGTTTAAAGGCAAGGAACCTGCACGATTATCTGGTGGACAAAAACAGCGTGTTGCTATTGCAGGTATTATCGCATTGCGTCCAGAAATTATTATCCTTGATGAGGCAACTTCCATGCTTGATCCGACAGGACGTGCTGAAATCATGCGCGTTATCCGTGAAATTAAGGCAGAATATAATCTGACAGTGCTCTCGATTACCCATGACCTTGATGAAGCTACCCTTTCGGATCGTGTATTGGTCATGCGTGCAGGTAAAATTATCAAATCCGCCAAACCAGAGGAACTTTTTGCCTCTGGTGAGGATATGATTAATATTGGTTTAGACATGCCTTTCACATCGAACTTAGCCGAGGATTTACGTGCGGACTTTAACTTGCCAGAAAAATATTTAAATGAAGAAGAACTGGCAGAACTCTTAGCAGAAAGACTGAGAAAATGATTAAATTTGATAAGGTAAATTTCACTTACCAACCGAATACTCCCTTTGCGAGTCGAGCGCTCTTTGACATCAATTTAGAGGTGGCAGAAGGAAGTTATACTGCCCTTATTGGTCATACAGGTTCAGGGAAATCAACACTATTACAACATCTTAATGGCCTGCTGCAACCCACAGAAGGTAAGGTCAATATTGACGATATTGTTATTCAGGCCAGCAGTAAGCAAAAAGAAATTAAGCCAGCACGTAAAAAAGTGGGGGTTGTTTTCCAGTTTCCGGAAAGTCAGCTTTTTGAAGAAACCGTTTTGAAGGACGTTGCTTTTGGTCCACAAAACTTTGGTGTCTCGCAAGAAGAGGCGCTTAAAATTGC